>JAQCBM010000373.1 GCA_027729865.1 Actinomycetota bacterium | reverse complement strand
CGGCAGAGGAGCGGATTGCGCGCTCATCACCGACGGACGGTTCTCAGGAGGCACCTGGGGGTTCTGCATCGGGCACGTCGCTCCCGAGGCCGTTGATGGTGGCCCGATCGCGTTCGTGCGCGACGGCGACATCATCAAGATTGACGTCCCGTCGCTCACGCTCGATGTGCTGGTTGATGAGGCCGAGATGGCCAAGCGCCGCGACGGCTGGCAACCCAACCCGCCGCGCTACACCACCGGGGTGCTCGGCAAATACGCGCGTCTTGCTCAGGGTGCTGAGAAGGGCGCGATCACGAACCCGGTGTGAGATGCGGACAAGCGCTCTTGACGTCAGGGTGGGATTCCCTGACCTCGCGTGCGTCTTCTCGTTGAGAAAATCTGCGCGCTAGTCAGCCGCCGCTCGCGCGGGCAGCAGCAGCGAAGTCGTGACCGCAGTTCTTGCAGGCGGTTTGGCCCTTCTTGGCGTTGCTTCCGCATGCCGGGCACACCCGAGACTTACGGTTTGTCACGAGCCAGATGAGGCCGAGCACCACGTCGACGAAGATCCAGAGGAAGATGATCAGAGCGATACCGATTCCGGCACCAACCGCGGTTGCGGCTTGGCACAGCTCAAGTTCGTTTGCTGGAACATCGTCGCAGTTGCTCGCGGCGCTGTTCGCTCCGCCGATAATCCAGATCACAAAAATTACTTGAACAATAAGAATGAACCAGGTCAGCTTGCGCCAATCTTTCATTGATCCTCCTTCGGACTGTGTGATGTCGTATCAGAGCGGATCAGAGCATGGCAAGTCTTTATCAACTGAAAAGAAAAAGTGGTTCAAGTGATAAAGCGAGTGCAGATCCGGCTGGCAAAGAGGTGCGCTTTCGGTTAAACCTTTTCACCATGAGCGAAAGTGATATCGCCCGCGGTTGGCACATTGATCCATTCGGTAGGCATCTGCGCCGTTTCTTTGACGGCACAGCTTGGACTGATCAGGTTCAAACTCAATCTGGCGAGGTGCGATCTGACCCTCTTGCGCCTGGCTCGGTACCCCCGCCACCTGTCGCGCCACCCGCTCTTGCGGCAGCCGGTGGCGAGAGGAAGACCGACAAGAAGAAGGTGATTGCAGGTGTCGTCGCCGTAGTTGTGGCTCTCGGTGTCATCGGAGCGCTCTTCGGAGACGACTCCGAAGATTCCCCGAACACCTCCGCAGCCGGAGGAAACGAGCCTGAGGCGCAAGTCGCAGAATCGGTTGAGAGCGAAGCTGTTACCGCCCGCCACCCCTCTGCGGTGTCAGTGGTCGGATCATTCCAGCCACCAGCAGGTGATCTTGGCTCGGTGAATGTCGTCTGGTTCGGCCCGGTAACTAAGACCGACGACATGTTCGAGGACATCCGCACGGTGAATGTTGTCGTGCGAAACAACACGCTGAGCGCTGTTCAGAGCGTCGATGTGACCGCAATTGTGCGCGATCCGAACGGGGGGTTGCTCGAGGGCTCGGAAGAGATGAACGTGAGTCCCTTTGTTCTTGAACCCGGGGCGTGGGGTGTTGGAACAATGGAGATCAAGAATCTTGGCGACGCTCAAGTGGGAACGCTCAAATTCAACGTGAACTACAACGACGGTGATGGGTGCTCATTGTTCTGCCCAACGTACGCAGACATCAGCGAGATCACGCAGAGCGCCGACAGCATCCGTGGTCTCCTGACTGCCCCAGAACGAATGGACACCATTTTTGGAATTGGTGTCTACGTGTACTGCTTTAACGACGCGGGCGACTACCTCGGTTACCACGTTGACTTCACAGCGGACGAAACGCTGGAGGCCGGCGAGCAGACGGTCTTCGTTGTTGACGTACCGAAGACTTCCTGTCCGAACTTTGCGCTTGAGGCTTACGACATCTAGCCGAGGTTGACCGATGGCGCCGAACTTCGCGGAGGTTGATCCGCTGGCTCCTCACGGCACGGTGTGGCATCCGATCTCAGCTCCGATCAACGTGAGGGTGGGATCGACGTGTTGACCGGCTCACTCGCCCCGTCGGGTTCGTTGGTGAAGGTGGCGGGTTGATGAAGGAGCAGCGTGCCGTCGAGCTTCCATCTGTCATGGAGCGTCCCCAAAGTTTCATATCTGAAACGACGGCTCCACTCGGTTCGAGAGCCCCCAGAAGAGGGCAGTCCGATGGACTATGTGCTGGCTACTGCAGGACTTGCGAGTCACTTGAGTTTCACACTGGCGGTCGCTCGCCAACCCACCAACCCAGCCAGCGTGAACGCACTCGCCACGGCGATGAACGCGGTTGCGGTGCCGTCGTCGAAGACGTAATGCCGAAGGTTCATTCCCGCCAAGATCGTTACCAGCCAGATGCCGAGACCACGGCCCACTCCGGTCGGGTTTTGCCAGGCGCGGGTCGCGAGCCAGCCGATCGCGAGAGCGATCAGAAACGGCGCTGCGGTCTCCAGCAGACCAACGACGTTGCTGCCTGAGTTGTGTTCCTCACGACCAATCGCGACGAAAAGAATGATGACCGCGATATCGGCGATCGCGGAGAACGCGAGGCGTTTCACGCGGGGGAGAAGCCGCCGAGGCCGCCCTTGAAGAAGAGCAGTGGGCCGCCATCACCAGCGGCGAGCGAATGCACCCGGCCAAGCACGAAGTAGTGGTCACCCATCTCGGTGACGCTCTCCACCTCACAGTCAATCCACGCGAGCGAACCGTCGATCACCGGGGAGCCGAGCGGACTC
>JAQCBM010000372.1 GCA_027729865.1 Actinomycetota bacterium | reverse complement strand
CTCGCCGGAATAGTGGGCGCGATCGCGATGTACGCCTCGAGTTGGAGTGTGGCCCTCGCCGCGTCGCGGCTGGAACTCCAACTCAGGCGCTGATCAGACCAGGGTCGGGTGCCCACCACCTCGCCCCCTAGACTGACCAGCGCCGTTCGTGCCCCGCGGGGCGTAGCGCAGTGGCTAGCGCGCCTGCTTTGGGTGCAGGAGATCGGGAGTTCGAGTCTCCCCGCCCCGACCATGAGCGTCACCTCGGCGCCGTGATCACCAACCCTGGAGAAGTACGTGAAGACCGACGTCGAGTCCTTGAGCCCCACACGCGTGAAGTTGACCGTTGAGATGCCTTTCGAGGAACTCCAACCGAGTTTCGACGAGGCCTACAAGACGATCGCCAAGCAGGTGAACATCCCCGGCTTCCGCAAGGGCAAGGTGCCGGCTCGGGTGATCGAACAGCGTTTCGGGCGTGGAGCCGTACTGGAAGAAGTCATCAACGACGCCGTGCCGAAGGCTTACGAGAACGCCTTGCGCGAGAAGGAGATCGTGCCGGTCGGGCGCCCCGAGGTGGATGTCACGGAGATCGAGGACGGCGAGCATGTGAAGTTCACCGCTGAGGTGGACGTTCGCCCGGAGTTTGAACTCCCCGATTACAAGGCGCTCGCCGTTGAGGTTGATCAGGCAACGGCTTCCGACGCCGACATCGACGAGCACATCGACAACTTGCGCACCCGCTTCGCCTCGCTGAAGGACGTGGACCGCGCTGGCAAGGACGGCGATCTCCTGCTAGTCGACATTTCGGGTGCCACCGATGCGGGTGATGAGGTCGAGGATTTGTCCGGGACCGCTTTGTCCTACGAACTGGGCACCGAAGGCATGTTGCCCGGATTCGACGATGCCGTCCGCGGCGCCAAGGCCGGGGAAACGCGCACGTTCGACTTCACGCCCGGCAATGGCGATTGGGCGGGTGTTCCGCTGAAGGTCACTGTCACGGTCAACAACGTGCGCGAGCGCGAGCTTCCGGAGTTGAACGAGGAATTCGTGGTCATGGCTTCGGAATTCGACACCGTCGAGGAGCTTCGTGAAGATGCCAAGAAGCGCGTTGAACGCTTGAAGCGCATGGAACAGGGCCAGCAAGCACGCGGCAAGGTATTCGAGGTCCTCATGGAGACGGTGGATATTCCGCTGCCGGAAGGCATCATCGCTGCCGAGGTCGAGTCACACTTCGAAGACGGCCACGAGGGCACAGACGAGCACCGCGCTGAGGTCGAGCAGCAAGCCCGCGAGGCGCTCAAGAGCCAATTCGTGTTGGACCGCATTGCCGAGACCGAAGAGGTCACGGTTGGCGAATCCGAGTTGTCCAACTGGTTGATGCAGCAGGCACCTCGGTATGGCATGGCACCCGATGCGTTGGCCCAAGCATTGGTCGAGTCCGGCCAGGTGTCGATGGCCCTGGCAGACATTCGTCGATCGAAGGCCCTGGCGCTCGTGCTTGAGAACGCGACGGTCACGGACACCGACGGCAACGCCGTGGACCTGACTGCGCTGGAAGCCGAACTCAACGAGGCAATGGCGGCAGCGCAGTTGGCCCAGTTGCAGGCCCAGATGGCGGGGGCCGAAGGCGGTCAGCACTAGACCCTCAACCGACTTTTTTCGTGAGGATGGGTTCGGCTGTTGGCGAACCCGGGCCCCGCGGGAATGTGTTCGGGGACGATCGCCGTTAGGGTCGTCGTATTACTTCTACAGGAGGATCGGTGAGCGGTTTGGGCACCCCTGACTTCCGCGGCGCGGGCGGCAGCATGAGCGGCTTCGGCGACATGCTCGATGAGCGTTTGCTTCGCGAACGAATCATCTGGCTCGAAGGCGAGGTTCGCGACGAGAACTCCGACCGCATCGCCAAGCAGCTGCAGGTGCTGGCTGCTGAGGATCCGGAGCGGGACATCTCGCTGTACATCAACTCACCCGGTGGCTCGATCACCGCGGGCATGGTCATCTACGACACCATCCAGTTGATTCCCAACGACGTCGCCACGGTGGCTATGGGGCTCGCAGCCTCGATGGGTCAGTTCCTGTTGTGCGCCGGTGCGGCCGGCAAGCGCTATGCCACGCCGAACACTCGAATCATGATGCACCAGCCGCTCGGTGGCATCGGCGGCACAGCATCGGATATCAAGATCCAGGCCGAGCAGATGCTCTTCATCAAGAAGCGGATGGCCAGTTTGATCGCCGAGCACACCGGGCAGACCGTGGAGCAGATCGAGAAGGACTCCGATCGCGACCGTTGGTTCACCGCCGAAGAAGCACGCGAGTACGGCCTCATCGATCACGTCTACAGCACGGATGCTGATGCCCCGGGCAAGAAGGGAAGTGCCAAGTGAGCGGGTTGTACGCACCCTCAAGCCGGTACATCGTCCCGGAGTTCCGCGAGCGCACCGCCAATGGCGAACGGGTCCACAACCCGTACACGAAGCTCTTCGAAGAGCGCATCATCTTCCTCGGTGTGCAGATTGACGACGCTTCTGCGGACGATGTCATGGCGCAGTTGCTCACGCTGGAGTCGATGGACCCGGATCGTGACATCCAGATTTACATCAACTCTCCTGGCGGCTCGTACACCGCGATGACCGCGATCTACGACACCATGCAGTTCGTCAAGCCGCAGGTTCAGACCGTGTGTTTGGGCCAGGCTGCTTCGGCTGCCGCGGTTCTCCTCGCGGCCGGAACACCGGGCAAGCGCTT
>JAQCBM010000371.1 GCA_027729865.1 Actinomycetota bacterium | reverse complement strand
AGAACCGGCGCGAGCGCGCCCGCCCCAGTGCCGGCGGCTCCAGCAGCACCAGCAACTCCGGCACCCGCACCAGTCGCCGAAGCTCCGGCTCCCCCGGCTCCTGCCGCGCCTGCACCAAGTGCACCCAGCTCGAGCACAGACGCGAACGCCGGCTCCTATGTGACGCCTCTGGTCCGCCGACTCGCCGCGGAGAACAACATCGACCTGAGCACGGTCGCGGGAACCGGTGTGGGTGGTCGCATTCGCAAGGCAGACGTTCTCGCCGCGGTCGAGGCGCGCAACGCCGCTGCACCTAGTGCACCAACAGCAACCGCGGCACCCGTTCCTGCCGCGAGCGCTCCAGCAGCCGAGCCGTCCGCTATGCGCGGAGAGACCAAGAAACTCAGTCGACTGCGCAGAGTCATCGCCGAACGCATGGTCGAGTCCCTACAGACATCAGCACAACTCACCACCGTGGTGGAGGTCGACGTCACCCGCATCGCGGCACTGCGTCAACGCGTCAAGGGCGATTTCGAAGCGCGGGAGGGCGTGAAGCTCACCTTCTTGCCCTTCTTCTGCAAGGCGGCGGTCGAAGCCCTCAAGGTCTACCCGCAGGTCAACTCCTCCATCGACATGGAAGCGGGGACCGTCACCTACCACGAGTCCGAAAACCTCGGTATCGCGGTCGACACTGATCGAGGGCTGCTGGTCCCAGTCATCCGCGACGCAGGCGACCTGAACATTGCGGGTATCGCTCGCCGCATCGCCGATCTCGCCGAGCGCACCCGCACCAACAAGGTGGCCCCCGATGAGTTGTCCGGCGGCACCTTCACCGTGACCAACACCGGTAGTCGCGGTGCGCTCTTCGATACGCCGATCATCAACATGCCGCAGGTGGCGATCTTGGGTACCGGTTCGGTCGTGAAGCGTCCGGTGGTGATCAGCGATCAGGGGCAAGACGTGATCGCAATTCGTTCGATGGTGTACCTCGCACTGTCGTACGACCACCGAATCGTCGACGGTGCGGATGCTGCTCGTTTCCTCGGCGCAGTGAAGGACCGGCTCGAAGCAGGCGCCTTCGAAGCCGAACTCGGCATCTAGCGGTCCAAGTTCGAGAAAACTCCGCCATGCTCACGAGTGGCCTGCTGTTCGCCGGATCGATGGTGGGCATCATTCTCGTTGCCCGATTTGCGCTGTACGAACCAGCGCAGAAGTTGGCACGGGCGGCAAACCTGTCACGCTCGGCCACCGGCCAGATGCTCGGCTACCTAACGAGTGCGCCCGAGCTTGTGGCGACAGTCTTCGTAGCTGCTACGGGACTGTTCTCCGTGGTCAGCTACAACATCCTGGGTAGCAACATCGTCAACGTCCTGCTCGCCGCCGCTGCAGCCGTGTGGTTCAAACAGGTTCACAAACTCGGTGGCAGCGAATACCGATTCGAACAGTCGATCATCGTCGCAAGCATCATCATCCCGATCGTGCTGCTCGTCACCGGTCAAGACAGTGCACTGTGGAGCGGTATCGCGCTCTTTGCGGGATACATCGCCTACCTCCTTGTGATGCGCAAGCGACACCAGGCAGGCGCTCCTGTGGAAATGGAGGATGCCGAGCAGCCGTGGACCGACGGCAAACCGCGCGTCATCGTCCAGATCGCGATTTTGGTGGTCGGCCTGATCGCGCTGTATCTACTCGGCGACGTTCTCGGGAACTCCATTTACGACCTCGGCGTGGCCTTTGCCGTTCCCACCATCATTCTCGGTGGCCTAACGGCAATTGCCACCAGCCTTCCTGAACTGACCACGTTTTTCGCCTCGTATGCGGCACACAAACGTGCGGGCACCGATGGCAACGCCGAGGTGATGCACAACATGATGGCCAGCAACGTGGTGAACCTTCTCCTGGTACAGGCGATCGGCGTGGGCATTTTCCAGGCTTTCGCCTAACAGCGCGCACATCCGCACAGGCCTGACGCCAGGAGGCCGATCCACACCCCATGCGAGATGCTTGAGCCATGAAGGTCGCCATCACCGGGGCATCCGGTCTCATCGGTTCAGCACTCGTTCCGCACCTGCGGAACCGAGGAGACGAGGTTCTGCGCCTTGTCCGTCGGCAGGCAACTGCGCCCGATGAGGTCACCTGGGATCCGGCTGCCGGCACCGTAGACCTTGGTGCGCTGGAGGGCATTGATGGTGTGGTGCACCTCGCCGGTGCAGGCGTGGGCGATCACCGCTGGACCGATGCCTACAAGAAGACGATCCTGGACAGTCGCGTCGACGGCACGCACACGATCGTGAAGGCGATGACCGAACTCTCATCTCGCCCCGCCACTTTGGTCGCCGGCTCGGCGATCGGTTGGTACGGCGATACCGGCGATCGCGCCGTCGATGAGACCGCACCTGCGGGCACCGGTTTCCTCGCCGACGTTGTTCGCGCGTGGGAAGCGGCCGCCGACCCGGCTCGCGAAGCGGGGATCCGCGTTACGCACGCCCGCACCGGGCTCGTGGTCGCCAAAGAGGGAGGAGCCTGGGCGAAACTCTTCCCGATCTTCAAGCTCGGACTCGGCGGAAAACTCGGATCAGGGCGCCAGTACTGGTCGTGGATATCGCTACGCGACGAAATCGCCGCGCTCACCTACCTGCTGGATAACCCTGCGATGAGCGGACCGGTGAACCTGACCGGTCCGGCTCCCGCTACCAACGCGGAAGTGACCAAGGCAATGGGGGCGGTCCTTGGTCGCCCCACCTTGTTCGCG
>JAQCBM010000370.1 GCA_027729865.1 Actinomycetota bacterium | reverse complement strand
AACTGCACGTGCAGGCTGAAGGGGGATTGCGACAGCCCCGGCAAGCACCCGTACTGGCGGGACTGGCCGAACAAGGCAAGCGATGACCCAGAGCAGATCGCCATGTGGTTCGACGGAAGCGCGCCACGGAACATCGGAATCGTGTGCGGGGCGTCGAACCTCGTCGTGATCGACATTGACGATGAGGGTGGCGAGGCGATGGTGCTGCCGCTGATTGAGGTAGGCATAATCCCGCCGTGCCCGCAGGTACGTACCCGCAGGGGTATCCACCTGTACCTGACGGGTAGTGTGCCCGCAGCCAAGTTGCGGGGCATCGACATCAAGAGTGGCAACGGGTTCGTTGTGGCCCCGCCGTCACGCAGGGTGGATGGTGGGTACTACGAATGGGTATAACCGATCACGCCGTACCGCTTGAGAGTGGTGCGCCAGAAGTAACTGACGAACTCGCCCGATGGATATGGGCGGAGTCGGGGACTGAACGCGCAACACGTGAGCGCGTGGATGGCGCAACCATCACGTACCCCGGCAGGAACAACGCGCTCGCCTCGCTGGCCGGTTCGATGCGCCGTCGTGGGATGACGCAGGCAGAGATTGAGGCTGCCCTCATCGCCACCAACGCAACGCGTGTCGAGCCTCCGCTTGACGAGGCAGACGTGCGACGCATCGCCAAGAGCGTGTCACGCTACGAGGTGGCCGACGACGTACTGAAGTTGGTCGAGAGGGGACAGTCGGACCCGGTTTACGGCGACGAGATAACCGACGGTGGCATCACGACGATGACCCTGAAGCAGATCGCCGAACTCCCAGACCCCGGCTACAAGCCCATGCTTGGCCCGCTGGTTTACCGTGGGCTGCGCACACTGGTTGGTGCCGCCACTGGTGAGGGCAAGACCACGCTTGTTATGTGGATGCTCCGCGCAATCGTTGAGGGCGAGGGATTCCTTGGGTACCAAGGGGTAGGTCCGGACGAGAACGGGAAGAAGCCAACGGTTCTCATCATCGACGCAGAGCAGTCGGTGCCAGACATCCAGCGCCTCGCTAACGAGACAGGGATGACCGACTCCGAGAACATCCACTACATACCTGCGCCGGATGGACTCAACCTTGGCGAGTCCACGTCGGATGCGTTGCAGGTCGAACGGATCATCGAGCAGATGAAGCCCGATGTAGTGGTCGTTGACCCGGCTTACAAAGTTGCGTCCATCGACAGCAACAGCGAGCGCGAAGTCGTTGACCTGATGCGCCTGTTCGATCGCTGGAGGGCGGAGTATGGGTTCGCCTTCATCATGCCGGTACACACACGCAAGGGCGACAAGGCAAACCCCGGTGGTGGACCGACGCTTGACGACATCTTTGGTAGCGGTGCGTTCAGCCGTGGTGCGGAGGTAATCCTCGGCGTGAAGCAGGGAGAGCCGGGCTACTCACGGCTCTACGTGTGGAAGCACAGGCCGGGTGAACTCACCAAGGGTACGCACGTGGACATGGCGTTCGATCGTGAGAGCGGCTTCTCACAGATATACCGTGAGTCCATCCAGACCGTGCAGCAGATCATCGAGAGCGCGATGAAGGATGTACCCGAAGGGTTGACCATCGACGAGATTCACTACCGCACCGGCAAGTCGAAGGAGCAGGTGCGCAAGGCGATCAGCCAGTCGGGCGGAAAGATTCTTGGCGAGAAGGTTCCGGGTTCTAAGCGTAAGATTTACAGGTTGAGCGGAAGCAACGACGAAGAGAAACTCGTGAGCGACGATGACCTCGAACGATGGATCGCAAAGTCGGAGATAGAACGTGACTGAAGATAACGAAGCAACCGTTTCATCCGACCTTCCTTCTCCTCCTCCAGAGAAGCCGAAGAAGCCGAAGCGCCGTGACCTACCCGCCGACGAAACGAAGCGGGCGATGGTAGTCAGCGAGGCGTACCGGATGAGGTGCGAGGGCGAGGACTACGTTGCCATCGCAAAGGCGCTCAAGATAAAGGGCGGCTGGATAGAGGCGCATCGGATAGTCGCCGAGCATTACGGCGAACTGGTGGCAGGCATCGACAAGGCAAAGATGCGGGAGCAGGAGGCTGGCCGACTCATGGCACTACGCGCTGCGATCGAACCGGACGTGAGGCGTGGTGAGAAGTGGGCGATTCAGGCAGACCTAAGCATGAGTACCCAGATTCAGGAACTCATGGGCCTCGGTGACCACGGGGGTGCGAGTGGTGGCCCCAACGTGCAGGTAATCAACGTCGTGCCGCCGTGGGCAGATGCCCCCCCGTCGCTGCCCGAACCCGACGTGGTGATCGGGGAATAGAAAAGGGGGCGGGGGTGTCTCCTTCCCCCGCCCCCCCTTGTGTGTCAGGTCCGTCGATGCCCAGCCACCCTGACAGTGGCCGGAAGTCCGGTATGAACCCCGCTATGCAAGCGGGACCGTCGGGCGTGGGGAGTCGAACGGCTGCTCCCGGCACTCGGCCACAATCAAACCGGTGCCAACTGCGAGGTTAGGGGGAGTCATCCCCATTGTCAAGCGACTGCCGTTCCTCCACGATCAGGGCGTCCTCCCTCCTCTCACGACGCCACTCCGGCTCGGGGTTGTACGACTCGCGCCGGAACTTGGACCGCTCCTTCACGGTCATGGAAGTCCAGCACGGATTGCAGAACTCACCCCGGTTCCAACGTGACATGGGGCCACGGCACCGCCAGCATCTACGCTTCTCATCGGACACGAACCTTCTCCACCTCAACCTTGT
>JAQCBM010000369.1 GCA_027729865.1 Actinomycetota bacterium | reverse complement strand
GCTCCAGCAAGGTAATGATACCTCGTTCACCGGTCGTCTCGAAATCAGGGATGTTGGAATCCTTCATCAGACTGTGCATATGAATGATCAGCGCGGCATGTTTCCGCAAGATGTTGAAGCACTAACGTTCACGTTCACGTTCACGTTCACGTTCACGTTCATGTTCATGTTCATGTTCATGTTCATGCACAAAGCCAAGCAAAACAGCAGTAGTTCAGTCTCAACAGACCGGTGTAGACTAGCACAACACACCTACTGGCTATATTATGGTAAATCGAAACCGTGACGCAGCCTTTGCGCGCACCTCACAACAGTGCGATGCAAATCGTTTGTATGGCTCGCCGTCCACGCCACCCATGGCCCGCACCATCTCGATTGTCAACTTCATCGGCGGCGGGAGGGGCTTCGGATCAAGGCCCAGGATAAACCCAAAGTCAATATGCAACATGTGGCCGGTTGTTCTTAACATGAGGTTGTTGAGATGACGATCACCGATCGCTAGCAAGTACGTCATCACACAGTAGCCAGCATTCGACTTGATCATGGTCTCATAGACCTCCTTGTCCACCCCAAAAGTTGGCCCGTTCGGGTCAGGATCGCCACTTTCGCCACCCTTGGCTGGGTTGTAGTGACGGAGGTAGGCGTTGATGGTGTCGAGACCGCCTGTGTGTTTTAGTGCCTCGCCTCTCCAATCCTTGAAGATGTCTGCCAAGTCCTTGGCTCCCATCACCATCTCCATCATGCCGTTGCCAACATCGTTGTAACTCGTGGCCATGCACAGGTATGGACTGAGCTTCATGTCACAATTCTCAGACTTGAGCAAACGATCCATCAGTGAAAACATCTGCAGCACCAGCCCATCTTGCCGCAAGTCATCGCCTGTTTTCCACATCACCTCGACAGTGTTTTGACCTGTCTCTGGATTCACGGAGATCGGTAACCTCGACTGGTCCGGCATCGTCGTGGTTCGAAACTTGATGCCCAGCGGCAGAGTTTTGGACTTGAAGACGTTGATATCCTCGGCAACAATCCCCGTAATCGAAATGCGAGGGTCGATCGGCAGCACAACCGGTTCAAAATTCTGCATATCACGGAAGCTGCCCTCCTTGAACTCTTTCCTAATTTGCGGCTTGATCTTGTCCGCCCTCCCCCCGCCTGCCCGCACCACCTTGAATGCTTCTTCAAATCGATCGAACATGTCGAACGATTTTTTGAGCTCATACCACGTCTGGCGCTGCTGTTCCGAGGTGCCCTCCGCCATGGTCTTCTCGAACCGATCGTACGCGGCCTGGAACTGCTCCGAGTACTGCGCTGCGCCACGCTCCAACCGCAAATTCCACGCCAGGAAGTTGCCAATAAAGAGGTTGACGGCGCGCTTAACCAAAAACCGCTCAAGGTGGGAGCTCTGGCTCGCTCGGAACTCCGGTTCGTAACGCAGCGCCTGGACAAGCTGTGGCAAGTAGATCTCCAGCTCTTCGTCATCCGCTTGGTCCAGGCAACGGGTCGCGTACTCCCGAGGTACACGGTGCGTGAAAGCATCTGTCAGCAGCTCAAGGGCTTCTGCTGCCCGAGGTTGGAGCCATTCTTCCATGAGCTCCGCGGCCTCCTGTTCCTCCCCCGGCTGATCCCAGTCGACCACACGGCAGAACTTCGGCAGCGCCGAGTGACCGTCGAAAGTCGTCCGCGACAAGTAGTACCGGTACTTCCAAACCAGATTCTGGTCCGGGGAGCTCATCGCCGACGCCCCGACGATGATGGTGGACACAATTGTCGAGAGCTGCTGCTGTTCCTCCCTCGACGGTTTGAGGTCGCGCTCCGCCAGCTTCGTGGCGCGGTCGCTTCGTGACATCACCTTGTACTTCAGCTGCACTGGGTTCTCCACCGTGTCCGAGGCCAGGTCCGTCACCACAAGCAGCGGGGGCTCAGTGTACGCAGGCTCGGCGCCCGGACGTCCGATTGGAGGCGCCGCCCTGGCCCTGTGCGCGGCGATCATGCGCGCCCTGATCGCGCTTTCCATCCCGCTGAAGCGCTCGAAGAAAAGCACTGGCAGCTCGAACTTCGGAAACTCGACCATCAGGAACACCCGATCGTGGCTCGGGGAGGTGCATCCCTTGACCTGATCTATCTTTTGGAAAGCCAGCTTGTCGAGCCAGTCCAGGTGCTTGATCGTGCCCGAGTCGTAGCTTTTGACCAGGTTGTCCAGCCGGTCGTTGTCGTTGGGGCTCTGGATCTGGCACGGGGTGGAGCTATTCCAGCGCCCGTCCGCCTCCATTTGCGGCCACAGCTGCAGTTTCTTCCCACCCTTGCGCAGCTCGTTTCGCTTCCCGAACAGCGAGACCGTAGTGCCGCCCACGGCCGTCACCTTGCGCGCCCCCACCACGTCCCAGATCGTGATCGCCGCGACCGCGTCCGCGGGAAGGTCTCGGTAGGCGATCGGCAGCGTGATCCACTCATGCCAGGTGACCTTCTTGGCGAACGAGGCGTGCTTCGTCTGCGTCGGCAAACTGATCGGCGTGCCGTTGTCCGCGAAAAGCTGGCACGTCACGTAGTACTCGCGATGGACGTCCGTGCCCGAGCTCGCGTGCAGCAGGCCCGAGAGCCGCCGCGCCTCGCCGTACTGGTCGGTCGCGAGCTCGGCGTTCAGCAGGTCGAGGCGCTGCTCGTGCTTCTGCTGCGGCCGCTCGTCCACGTACTCCGAGATCTTAATCTTGACATCGAGCGAGATATCGCACGAC
>JAQCBM010000015.1 GCA_027729865.1 Actinomycetota bacterium | reverse complement strand
GGCCCATTCGCGCAGAACCAAACCGATCCCGGCTTCCCAATCGATGAGCGTGCCGTAGCAGTCGAAACTTAAGGCCTCGAAATCCGTGATCTTCACGACTCGACGATAGTGGAAGCAACCACGTCACCCATCGGCGAGCAAATGTGAAGCGGGGTGGGTGAGGAAGAGGCTTCGGTGATCGGTTGGTGGTCTGCTGCTGTGCTGTTCGTGACAACAACCGCGGCCTCGATATCGCGTGCGCCGGCGGCAACGGCCTGCGCCACGGCCAGTTGCAAGGCCGTGAGAGACGTGGAGGGAAGTTCGACGGTGGCACCGCTGTAGGAACGCCCCGTGTCGTCGCGGACGGCCGCACCTTCTTTCGCCTGGATGCGCGCGCGGGCCTGCTTGGCGAGCGCGACGAGCTTGGCGTCTTCGTCGCTGAGGTCACTCATCGTCGTCGCTCTCGCTTTCGGGTTCGGGTGGCATGCGCGTGGCCAGCACGGTAGTGATGCGGTTACGTCGGCCCGCACCACGTTCGGCGGTGAGCTGCCAGCCGTCCTCGATGATCTGCGCACCGGGGATCGGCACGCGCCCGAGGCGCTTGGCAACCAGGCCGAGCACGGTGTCCACGCCTTCTTCCTCGCTGTCCACCTCGATGTCGATGAGTTCGGCGAAATCGTCGATGTTCATTCGGGACATGACGCGGTAGCGGTCCTCGTCGATCTGGACAACCTCGGGGGCTGCGGTGTCGTATTCATCGGCGATCTCACCCACGATCTCCTCAAGAATGTCCTCGATGGTGACCAGACCCGCGGTGCCGCCGTACTCATCGACCACGATCGCCATGTGCACACGCGCGGCCTGCATGTCGCGCAGGAGTTCATCGGCTGGTTTGGAATCGGGCACGAAGTAGGGCGGGCGCATGAGTGAGGACACTTGTTCCTCTTGCTCGGCCTCACGTCGATCAAAGGTGCGCTTGACCATGTCCTTCAGGTAGACCACGCCGACGATATCGTCGGCGCTCTCACGAATCACCGGGATACGCGAGAAACCCGAGCGCAGTCCCAAACTCACCGCCTGGCGCAGCGTCTTGTCCTGCTCGATGAACACCATCTCGGTGCGCGGAACCATCACTTCCTTGGCGTACGTCTCCGCAAGATCGAAAACCGAGTGGATCATCTTGCGCTCGTCGTCCTCGATCAACGCGTCGGCGCCTGCTTGATCCACCAGGTCCAGCAGTTCGGCCGCGGTATCGAACGGACCTTCGCGGAAACCCTTGCCGGGGGTGAGCGCATTGCCGATCACGATCAGCAGGGTGGTGACCGGGCCGAGGATGGTCGCCAGAAAGCGCGTAGGTCGAGCGGCGATGAGTGCGATGCGGTCGGCGTGCATCCGTCCCAGGGTTCGCGGGGCAACGCCGAGGCCGATATAGGCGATGACCACCATCACCGCGATGACCACCACGAGTGCCACAGCTGAGGACCAGCCATCACCGGTGGTGAGCCCACGCACCACCACGTATCCGATCAGGATCACGGACGTGACGTTCGCGATGGTGGACAGGAAGAAAAGGACATTCACATAGCGCGCGCGGTCATCGAGCAGAGCGAGAAGCCGGTCGACCTTTGCGGCGCTCCCGTTGCCTTCCTTGCGCATTTCCTCCAGTCGCGTGCGCGAGACGCGGGTGAGCGCGGTCTCGGCGGCGATGAGGAACCCCGAAACGATGATCAAAGCAACCGCGAGGGCGAGCAGCCACAGGTTCATCGGGTGCTCCCCCAACTGTCGAGGAGTTCGTCTTGCAGGGCGAACATCCGCGCGTAGTCCTCCTCGGTGGCGTGGTCGTATCCCAGCAGATGCAAAAGGCCGTGCACGGTTAGAAACTGCACGTGTTGGTCGAGGGTTCTGTTGGCTTCGTTCGCGTCCTTGTGGGCGAACTCCGGACAGATGACGATGTCGCCGAGGATCCCCGGACCGCTGAGTTGCTCTGCTGTGCCGGGGGTGAGTTCGTCGATCGGGAAACTAAGAACGTCGGTGGGACCGGGTTCGTTCATCCAGTCCTCGTGCAGCGTGGTTATCCGCTCGGTGTCCACAAGCGTGATGCCCACTTCGCACTCGGGGTGCACGTGGAGCTGCCTGAATACGTGGCCGGCAAGGTCGCTGAGGGCGGTGAGGTCGAGCGACGAGCCGGCATCGTCGTCGACCGAGATACTCGGAAGTGTCATGGTGAGCGCGTGGCGTCGTAGCGGTCGTACGCCTCGACGATCCTCCCTACCAGTTTGTGGCGGACAACATCGTGGGAAGTCAATCGGCAAAAGGCCACATCGTCCAGCCCTTCGAGGATTTCGCTCACCACACGCAGGCCACTTTGTGTGCCACCGGGTAGATCCACCTGCGTGATGTCGCCGGTGACCACCATCGTGGAGCCGAAGCCCAGGCGAGTGAGGAACATCTTCATCTGCTCGGCCGAGGTGTTCTGCGCCTCATCCAAGATGACGAAGGCATCGTTGAGTGTGCGACCACGCATATAGGCCAAGGGTGCGATCTCGATCGTGCCGCTGGTGATGAGCCGCGGAATCGAATCCGGATCGATCATGTCGTGCAGTGCGTCGTACAGCGGACGCAAGTACGGGTCGATCTTCTCGCTGAGTGTGCCCGGCAGGAAGCCCAAGCGTTCACCGGCCTCCACCGCAGGGCGCGTGAGCACGATGCGGTTGATCTGTTTGGCCTGCAGCGCCTGCACGGCTTTCGCAACAGCGAGGTAGGTCTTTCCCGTTCCAGCAGGTCCGATTCCGAAGACGATGGTGTTGTTGTCGATCGCGTCGACGTAGCGCTTCTGGTTGAGCGTCTTGGGGCGGATCGTGCGACCGCGGTTGCTGAGGATGTTGGCGGTGAGCACATCACTGGGACGCGTACCGCTGCGCAGCAAACTGATCGAACGCTCGACCGATTCAGAGGTGAGCGCATGGCTGGTGCGCAACATCGCGAGCATCTCGGCAACAAGAGAATCAATGAGCCCGATGTCCTCGGCCGATCCGTCGATGGTGATCTGGTTGCCGCGAACCAGGATGTCCACGTCGGGGAAGGCACGTTCGATCAGCCGTAGGTACTCATCACCCGGGCCGAGCAGGGCAACCATGGGCTGGGAGTTCGGGACCTCGATCGTGGTGCGCGCGTGCGCTTCGCTCGCCGGACTGCTCATCCGGGGGGCCAGTTCATATCGCGGCCGCCTACCACGTGACCGTGGACGTGAAAGACCGATTGCCCGGCATCGGCGCCGGTGTTGAAGACCAGGCGGTAGGCGTCGCCGATGCCTTCGGCTGCGGCGACTTCCTGGGCTGCCTGCAGCAACTGTGCCGTTGCCTGCGGTGAGTTCGTTGCGAGTTCCCCGATGTTGGCGTGATGCTCTCGTGGGATCACGAGCACGTGGACCGGTGCTTGGGGTGCGATGTCGCGGAAGGCGATCACGTGATCGTTGGACAGCACGATGTCGGCCGGGATATCCCCCGCCACGATCGAGCAGAAAAGGCAGTCAGCCATCGATGCATCCTCCCATGGGTTCTCGATCCCTACCAGCGGCCTACTCGAGCCATGACCACACCGAGGGCAGCAACTCCGGCGGTGGAGGTGCGCAGCACGGTCGCGCCTAGGCGAACGAGGTCCGCGCCGGCATCGGCGAAGTGCGCGCGTTCATTGGGGCTCAGGCCCCCTTCGGGGCCGATTACGAGCAGAACGTCGTGGGCGGTGGAGTAATCAATCGAGGTGAGCGGCGTGGTGGCTTGCTCGTCGAGGACCAGCGCTACCCCGGCGTTGGCGATCAGATCGGCAACCGCGGCGGTAGAGATCGGTGACTCCACGATCGGTACCCGTGCGCGCCGGGCCTGCTTGGCCGCTTCGCGTGCAGTTGCCTGCCACTTGGCGTGGTGCTTCACGCCGCGTTCGCCGTCCCACTTGGCAACGGAGTTCTCGGCCTGCCACGGGACGATCACGTCGATGCCGGCCTCGGTGAGCATCTGCACCGCGAGTTCGCCGCGATCACCTTTGGCGATGGCCTGCACCGCGGTGATGCGGGGACGGGGCTCTGGTTCGTCCTCGATGGTGTGGATTTCGACGCTGCAGGAGTCCTTGGTTGTCTCGGTGATGGTGCCGGTCAGACGTCGGCCTTCGCCATCGACGAGTTGGATCACTTCACCTGCCCTAAGCCGCTGCACTGCTGCAGCGTGGCGACCTTCCGGTCCGTCGAGTGCGAGCACGCTGCCAGGGCTGGCGTCCTTGGCGCGATCGGGGTCGACAAGGAAAACGGGTGCGCTCATCGTGAAGAGAAGGCGTCCTTCAAACGACCGAACAGTCCGCCACCTGCACCGGAGTCCTGCGTTTGCACGGTGTGAACGGCTTCCTCACTTCGCAGCTTCGCGAACTCCTGCAAGAGTTCTTGTTGCCGAGCATCGAGATTGGTAGGCACCTGCACATCCACGTGCACGAATAGGTCGCCGCGACCGCTGCCGCGCAGTTTGCCCACGCCCTTGCCGCGCAAGGTGACCGTGGCACCGCTTTGGGTGCCGGGGTTGATCGAGATGTCTTCGGTGCCATCGAGGGTGTCGAGTTTCACGCTGGTACCGAGCGCTGCTGCGGCCATCGGGATGGAGACCACGCAGTGCAGTTCGTCGCCATGGCGCTCGAACACCGGGTGTGGAGTCACAACGATCTCCACGAACAAATCACCGACAGTTCCGCCGTTGGGACCCACTTCACCTTGACCCTGCAACTGGATGCGAGTGCCGGTGTCGACTCCCGCAGGAATCTTGATGGTGAGGGTGCGGCGGGTGCGCACGCGACCTTCACCCGAGCACTCCGGGCACGGGTGCGGAATGGTGGTGCCGAAGCCCTGGCACTGCGGGCACGGGCGCGCGGTCATCACTTGACCCAGGAAGGATCGCTGCACCGACTGGATCTCTCCGCGCCCCTTACACATCACGCAGGTTTCGAGCTCGCTGCCCTCGGACATGCCCGAGCCTTCGCACGTTCCGCATGCAGTGGCGGTGTCGACAGTGATGTCGCGTTCGCCACCGAAAACTGCGGTGGGAAGGTCGACCTGGATGCGCACCAGGGCGTCTTGCCCGCGACGAGCACGGGTGCGCGGACCGCGCTGGCGGCCTCCACCCCCTCCGCCAAAGAAGGCGTCCATGATGTCGCCGAAATCGAAGCCATTGGCGCCGAATCCACCGAAGCCACCGGACTGGCTAAGCGGATCACCGCCGAGGTCGTACATCTGGCGCTTGTCTGGATCGGACAACACCTCATAGGCGGCGGTGACCAGTTTGAAGCGCTCTTGATGCTCAGGGTCGGGGTTGACGTCGGGGTGAAGTTCGCGAGCGAGCCGCCGGTAGGCCTTCTTGATCTCCTCAGGTGAGGCGTCGCGAGTTACGCCCAGCAGGGCGTAATAGTCCGTTGCCACAGCCACCTACTGTCCCTTGAGGATCTTGCTGACGTATTGCGCGACCGCGTGCACCGCACTCATGGTTCCGGCGTAATCCATGTGCGTGGGTCCCATGACACCCAAGGACGCAACTGGTTCTTCGCTGCGACCGTATCCCGCAGTAACGACCGATGTCGATTCGAGTCCTTGCACTTCGGTCTCTTGACCGATCCGCACCGTGACGGGAGATTCGATGGACAGTTCACCGAGCAACCGCAGCAAAACTACTTGCTCCTCGAGGGCTTCGAGCACCGGCTGGATCGCCATCGGGAAGTTCTGCTGGTAGCGCGCTAAGTGCACGGTGCCGCCCAGCACCACGCGCTCATCGATGCGCTCCGTCACTGCTTCCAGCACTGCGGACATGACCGCCTGCACCAGCCGTTGATCCTTCTCCGCGAATGACTTATCGAGATCCTGCAAAGCGTCGGGCACGAACGCAAACGGCTTACTGGCAACGGAGGCATTGAGTTTGGTCCGCAAATCCGCGAGCACGTCCTCAGATAGTGGAGCCGAGCACTCGATCACGCGCTGTTCCACGCGACCGGTGTCCATGATCACCACAAGCATCAAGCGAGTCTCGCTGACCGCGATGAGTTCGACGTGACGAACGCTGCTGCGCTGCAGCGACGGGTACTGCACCAGCGCGACCTGCTGGGTGAGTTGCGCAAGCAATCGCACGGTGCGACCCATCACATCGTCGAGGTCAACGGCGTCGCCAAGGAAACGTTCGATCGCCTTGCGCTCGGCGGCGGTCATCGGCTTGACGTCGGAAATCTGATCCACGAACAGGCGATAGCCGCGATCGGTGGGAATGCGACCGGCGCTGGTATGCGGGTGGGTGATGTAGCCCTCGTCTTCCAAGGCCGCCATGTCGTTACGGATGGTGGCCGGGGAGACACCCAGGTTGTGCCGCTCGACCAGGGCCTTGGATCCGACCGGCTCGTGGGTGGCGACGTAGTCCTCGACGATCGCGCGCAGCACAGCGAGGCGGCGGTCTTCGAGCACGGCGCCTCCTAGCGGCCTGGAACCGGGTGCATCTGGCACTCGGTGAGTCAGAGTGCCAAGTCTACGCCGAGTTGGCCGACACGCCGTGTGAGAGGTCAACACGCAGGGCCGTCGTCGTTAGCTTTTCCTAGTATTGTGATAGGAATAGTGGCTATGGTTCCCCTCCTGTTGGTGGCGCTCGCCGGTTTCGGCGCGCAGATGGTCGATGGCTCGCTGGGCATGGGCTACGGGCTCACCTCGGCGACGTTGCTCGTGGCGATTGGTCTGACTCCGGTGATGGCCTCGGCGTCGGTGCACTTCGCGCAAGTGGGCACCGCGTTCGTCAGCGGGTTCTCGCACGGCAAGCTCGGGAACGTCGACAAGACGGTGCTGCGGCGCATCGCGATCCCCGGCGGCATCGGAGCGTTCGTCGGCGCGATGTTGCTGTCCACTGTGTCAACCGCGCTCGCTCGGCCGGTGATGAACACGATCTTGTTGGTCTTGGGCTTCTACGTTCTGTTCCGCTACTTGCGGCACCGTGTGGTGACGCTGCGCAAAGGACGCCCCGGCAAGCGCTTCTTGTCTCCACTCGGTTTGATCGGCGGGTTCATCGATGCCACCGGCGGCGGCGGTTGGGGCCCGGTGACCACACCTGCGCTCATGACCACTGGGCGGATGGCACCGCATCGGGTGATCGGCACGGTAGCCGCGGCGGAGTTCATCGTTGCGGTGTCCGCGAGCATCGGATTCCTGGTGGGCCTGGGACTTGCCGCAGTGGACCTCACCGTGCTGCTGCCGTTGTTGATCGGTGGCGCGCTCGCTGCGCCGCTGGCCGCGTGGGTGGCTCGCCGGTTACCCATGCGAGTCATGGGCGTTGCCGTGGGCGGCATGATCATCGTGACGAATGCGTTCTCGCTAATGCGCACGTTCGACATTGCTGGCTCGGTGATGGGTGCGGTGCTCGGCGTACTGGCCGTGATCTGGATTTCACTCGTGGCGGTGGTGACTGTCCAGCACTTTGCTGCGCGCAGACTGGAGCAGGAAGCGTCGGGGCTTAAGCAGCCAACGTCCGTATAACGTGATCGGCGAGCAGCCGACCCTTGCGCGTGAGAACGAGTGTTTCTTGGTTGTTGATCGCTGCTTGTTCGATCAGTTGTTGATTGAGGAGTTCATCGATCGCCTGATCTTCGCACTCGAGGTCGGCACGGGGGATGCCTTGTTTCATACGCATGCCGAGCATGAGGTTCTCGAGTGCTCGTTGCTCGGGCGCGAGAACTTCTTCATCCTGCATTGGTGACAGATCCGCGCTCACGCGCTGGGCATAGGTGTGCGGATGCTTGACGTTCCACCAGCGCCTGCCCTCGAGATGACTATGCGCACCCGGACCGATCCCCCACCACGCGGCGTTGCGCCAGTAGGCGATGTTGTGTCGGCACTCCCCTTGCGGCTTGGCCCAGTTGCTGACCTCGTACCAGTCAAAGCCTGCGGCGGTGAGGCGATCATCGATCAGTTCGTAGCGGTCGGCGGCAACGTCGTCGTCGGGCATGGGAATTTCACCGCGCTGCACGCGTCTGGCCAACGCAGTCCCCGGCTCCACGATCAGCGAATACGCCGAGACGTGATCCACTCCAGCTTCGAGAACTTCATCGAGCGATCTCTTCAGGTCGTCGTCGCTCTCACCCGGGGTGCCGTAAATCAGATCGAGGTTCACGTGCTCGAAGCCGGCTGAGCGGGCGTCCAACGCTGCTTTCTTGCTCGCACCGGGAGTGTGCGTTCGCTCAAGGGTGGCCAGCACATTCGGTGCGCTGCTTTGCATGCCGAAGGAAATGCGGGTGAAGCCACCGTGCTTCAGGTCATCCAGCATGCGTTGGTCCACCGAGTCCGGGTTGGCTTCAGTGGTGACTTCTGCGTTGGGATCGACATCGAATTCGTCCTGGATAGCTGTGCGTATTTGGTTCAGCGCATTCGCGCCGAGGAGAGTGGGAGTGCCGCCGCCAAAGAAGATCGTGTCCACGCGGTGATCGGCAGCGAGTTGCTGAGCTGCCTGGTTGATCTCGGCGATCAAGTGTTCATGGAAGGTGTCGCGGCGAACGTTGTCGGCCAGTTCGGTAGATGTGTAGGTGTTGAAATCGCAGTAGCCGCACCTGCTCGCGCAAAACGGAATGTGCACGTACAGCGATAGTGGCGCTGGGGTGACTGCTGGGGAAGGAGCGTCGGTCATTTCTTGGCAGCGGTGTCGGATGTGGAAAGGGCGGCGATGAAGGCCTCCTGCGGCACCTCCACGCGACCGACCATCTTCATCCGCTTCTTGCCTTCCTTCTGCTTCTCCAGCAGTTTGCGCTTACGCGAGACGTCGCCGCCGTAGCACTTGGCCAGGACGTCCTTGCGGATGGCGCGGATGGTTTCGCGGGCGATGATGCGTGACCCGACCGCCGCCTGGATCGGCACCTCGAACTGCTGGCGAGGAATAAGTTCCTTGAGCTTTTGCGCCATCGCCACGCCGTACGTGTAAGCCTTGTCCTTGTGCACGATCGAACTGAAGGCATCGACCGGATCGCCGTGCAACAAGATGTCGACCTTCACGAGATCTGCTTCCTGCTCACCGCTTGTTTCATAATCCAGCGACGCATACCCGCGGGTGCGTGACTTCAGTTGATCGAAGAAGTCGAAGACGATCTCGGCAAGTGGCAAGGTGTACCGCATCTCCACGCGGTCCTCGGACAGGTAGTCCATCCCCAGCAGCGTGCCGCGGCGGGCCTGGCACAACTCCATGACCGTGCCTACAAATTCGCTCGGCAAGATCACCGTGGCGCGCACCACCGGTTCGGTGACCGCGGCCACCTTGCCTTCGGGGAACTCACTGGGGTTGGTGACGACAAGTTCCTTGCCGTCGTCCATGCGCACGCCGTAGATGACGTTGGGAGCCGTGGAGATGAGATCGAGGTCGAACTCGCGCTCTAGTCGCTCGCGCACGATCTCTAAATGGAGCAGGCCGAGGAAGCCGCAGCGGAAACCGAAACCGAGGGCAACCGATGTCTCGGGCTCGTACTGCAACGCGGCGTCGTTGAGCTTGAGGCGGTCGAGCGCATCACGCAGCACCGGGTAATCCGAACCGTCGATCGGATACAGACCAGAGAAGACCATGGGCTTGGGATCGCGGTAACCACCGAGTGCCTCGGTGGCGCCTTTCACGGCGGTGGTGATGGTGTCGCCCACGCGTGACTGCCGAACGTCCTTCACGCCGGTGATCAGATACCCCACCTCTCCCACGCCGAGCCCCTTAGCAGGAATCGGTTCAGGAGAGATAACGCCCACCTCAAGGAGTTCGTGCACCTCGCCCGTGGACATCATCAAGATGCGATCGCGCGTACCGATACGACCGTCGATCACGCGCACGTAGGTGACAACGCCGCGGTAGGTGTCGTAGACCGAATCGAAGATCATCGCGCGTGCCGGGGCGTTCGCATCACCCATCGGAGCGGGAATCAGATCAACCACGGTCTGCAGCAACTCGGCAACACCCTCGCCGGTCTTTGCCGAGACCTTCAAGACGTCGTCGGCACTGCAACCGATGATGTGCGCAAGCTCGGCGGCGTATTTTTCCGGCTGCGCTGCAGGTAGATCGATCTTGTTGAGCACCGGGATGATCTGCAGATCGTTCTCCAGAGCGAGATACAAGTTCGCGAGCGTTTGGGCTTCGATGCCTTGGGCTGCATCGACGAGCAGCACCGCCCCCTCGCACGCAGCAAGTGATCGAGAAACCTCGTAGGTGAAGTCGACGTGGCCGGGGGTATCGATCAGGTTCAGGATGTATTCGCGGCCATCGCCGGCAATGTAGGGCAGCCGGACGGCCTGGGACTTGATGGTGATGCCGCGCTCGCGCTCGATGTCCATCCGGTCGAGGTACTGGGCGCGCATCGAGCGCTCGTCCACCACGCCGGTGATCTGCAGCATGCGGTCGGCCAGGGTGGATTTCCCATGGTCAATGTGGGCGATGATGCAGAAATTGCGGATCGCCTGGGGTTCCGTGGCACCGGGCGCAGCCTTGTGGACCGGCGTACCGCCGACCTGCTGGGACACGGGCTACCTCGGATGCTCGAGGCCCACGAGGGGCCACCTGGGGGGTCCCCCACAGGGTACGGGTACTCTTATGCGGCTGCAGAGCCGAGTGGCTGTGCACACAGACCTAGAGAATTACTGACCGAATTTCAGCTGAGACGAAAGATCGAGGAAGTCCGTGGCGAACATCAAGTCGCAAAAGAAGCGCATCCTGACCAACGAGAAGGCTCGGTTGCGCAATAAGGACGTGAAGTCCTCGGTCAAGACCGCCGTGCGCAAGTTCCGCGAGGCCGCCGATGCCGGGGACGCTGCTGCAGCCACCGCGTTGGCCCGCGAGGCCACCCGCGCACTCGACAAGGCAGCCAGCAAGGGTGTCATTCACAAGAACCAAGCAGCGAACCGCAAGTCCTCGATCAGCAAGCGCGCAGCAGCCCTGTAAGTCAGCTACTCCCGCTTCGCTGCGGTGCCTACTACGAGTCTTTCCAATAGGTACATCTTCTGCTCGACCTCTAACGCGTGACCGCGTTCCAGTCCGCCCTTCATCAAAGCTTCGGCGTCCGCTAGTTCCACCAGCGATTGCGCCAACCGGCGCTGGTCCCCACTCCAGCGCGACCACTGACGCTTAAGGGTTCCTACCTTCCATGGCGGTAGTCCAAGTTCACGTGCCACGTCGGCTTCGCTCGCACCCGGACCCATGCCGCCCACGCGGATGATGTCCCGCAGCCCCGATGCCATCGCGAGCACGCTCATGATGCCCACCGAGGAGTCATTGCCCGTCGCCGCAGCGTGGCGCACCGATTCCAGTGCCGGCGCCGGCATCCGGTTCCACACCTGTTCGGCGATTTGCCAACCAGCAACATCAGCTACTCCAGCGAAGTAGGAGCGAACGTGGTCCTCGGTGATCGGATCGTCGGGCACATCGGCCACCAACTGGCTGACCGCCGCGAACAACATCGGAAGGTCGTGGCCCACCGATTCATACAGCACGTTCACCGCATCGGAGGTTGCGCGGCGGCGATGCCGAGCGAACTCCTTGGTGATCACCTCGATTGCGCGCTTGCCCTTCTTGACGGCTAAACACTCGATCTCGTTCGCACCGGCTGCGCGCAGCGCCTCGAGGAACTTCTTGCCCCCCGCTGTGCCGTCGTGCTGCGCGATAAGCCAGACGTTGTCGGGTTGATCGGCGAGTACCTCCTGCAACGCCTGCATGAAGGAATCGTCCGCCGATTGCAGGGACGTGATCTGCACGATCATGTCCTCACCGAACAGGGTGGGTGCGCAGGCGTAGCGCAGATCGTTGGCTGCTTCTTCGGCCGAGGCATCGACCGTGACGCGTTCGGCGCCCGGGGCGCTCTTGCGGATCGCGGCCACGGTGCTTGCGATCGCGCGGTCCACGAGTGCTTGCTCACCACCGCGGGTGAGGGTGATCCGGGCCGGGGCGCTCATGGTGGGCTCAGCATGTCATGTCGGGTCGGCTGTCTGCGGGGCTTCGGTGTCGCTACGGACTTCGGCGGGTGACCCAGCCGAGTTGGTCCTCCTTCGTGCGAACGATGGCGATGTCCCCGTGGAGGTCGGTACGAAGAACGTTGGCACCGGTGGTCTGCCACTCGGCGAGGGTTTCAGCGTTTGGGTGACCGAAGGAGTTGTCCGTGCCCACGCTGACCACGGCAATGTCGGCATCGGCCCACACAGCGAAGCGCGGGTGCTGGTGGGGTGAACCGTGGTGCGGAATCTTCGCTACGTGGAAGTCACCTGGTCCACCCAGGATCGCCGCTTGCGCTGGCGGCTCGATGTCGCCGGTGAGCAGTAGCCGCAGGCCGTGGACTCGCGCGTCGATCACGATGCTGGCGTTGTTCGCGAGAGACCCTTCGGAGATCCGCCCAGAGGTGATGATCCGGCGGGGCCAGATCACGCGGTACTCCCCCGCGCCTACGGTGAACGCCATGCCGGCCGTGAGCTCACGCGCGGTGAGCCCGCGTCTATTGAGTTCATAGTGGACACCTGCCGCTTGGTCTTCGGGCTCCTGGGCGATGGTGGTGAAGACCGCGTCCACCCTTCGACCATCGACCACACCTGCAAGTCCGTTCACGTGATCGGCGTGAAAGTGGGTGAGGACAAGCGCAGCGATGTGGTCGATACCGAGGTCACTGAGGCATCGATCGATCACGCGCGCGGAGATGCCGGTGTCCACCACCACCGCGCCGGTGCCTTCGTGCGGGGCGATCACCAGTCCGTCGCCTTGACCTACATCGCATTGCACGAGAGCCCAGTTGCTCGGTGGCCAGGCGCGCCGATCCGGCGGTGCAACGGTCCACACGATCAGTGCGATGGTGATCGTGCTCGCTGTTGCGACGCGAATGACGGGTGAGCCGGAGCGCCACAGCACGATGCCCACAGCGGTCACGACGACGGCAATTGCTGCAATCGTCGGTGACCCACGAATGCGAAGAAGATCGATGGTGGCCGCATGACTTGCCACCTGCGCAATCCACTCACCGGCCATGGCTCCAACCCACGCCACTATCTGGGCGATCGGAGTCAGAATCGGAATGAGTCCGATGATCGCGGCGGCGAGTCCGGCCACCGTGATGAGTGGGACCACCGGCATCGCCAGCAGATTCGCCGGCACGGCGGCGATACCTACATAGGCACCCATCGCCAGGAGCACCGGTGCGGTTGCCAACTGCGCGGCGAGGGTGAGGGATGCGGCGATGATCACTACAGCGGGGATGCGCGCACCCCACGAGGTCTCCTCCACTCGTCGCTTGAACACCGGGGCGAGCATGACGATGCCGGCGGTGGCAGCGACCGACAGCGCGAATCCCCAACTCACGGACAAGGACGGCATCACCACCACGAGGATCAGCACCGCCGTGGCGAGGACGGAAGGGCCGGGGCGCCTGCCGCCAACGAACAGCGAGAGCACCACCACCGCGCCCATCACGCCAGCCCGCAGAACGCTGGGTTCGGGGTGCACGACGATTACGTAGAAGACCAGCGCGACCAGAGCCGCTGCGATGCGGACCGCCATCGGCGCTCGGAGGATCCAGGCGAGCGCGATCACCGCGCCGATGACGATTGCGACGTTGCCACCGGACACTGCCGTGAGATGCGACAACCCGCTCATCCGCATCTGCTCGACCAGTTCGGGTGACATCGCGTTCTCATCACCGATCGCCAAACCAGCAACGAGCGCCGATCCCCCGGCTGGTCGCTGCGGCAGGCTCGCGCCCAGGGCATCGCGCACGCGCTGCGCAGCGCGATCGATTACTCCCGCGTTACCCGTCACGACGGGAGCGTCGTTGGTTTGCAGATAGGCGGCGGTGTGCACCGAGCCGCCCGCCGGGCGCAATCGACCATCGACGCGAACCGGAGTGCCGATCATTGGAACATCGGTGAACCGCGGGATCGTGACCGAGATGGGCACGTGGATGCGCACGGCCGCCGAACTCTGTCCTTGAATGCGATCCGCGGAGATGGGGACGTAGCTCACGCCGAGGGATTCGCGGGGTGGTCCACTGATCACACCCGTCACAGTGACGTTTTCACCCATGAGTTCGGTGAATGCCGACGACGTCCAGGCCGACACCTGCATCGCCGCAGCGATGGTCGCGACAGCTATCGCAGCCGCGGTAACAACGATTGCGCTGCGTCGGCGGAATAGAACAATCACGACCAGTACGGCGACGATGCTGAATTGCATGAGCCGAACCGCCCACTGGTGCCTGCTGTCAGGTTCGCTGATAGCGCCCAGCGCGAGCAGCGTTGCGGCCGAAGCTGCCCAGGCGGCGAGCGCCGGGGCAACTAGCCGCAGGTCGGTCACATGCTGGCCAGGTCGCGGATCTGTTCGAGAATCGACGGCCCGATGCCAGAGACTTCGGTGAGTTCATCGACGGAGGTGAACGGTCCGTTGGTCTCGCGCCACTGCACGATGCGCTCGGCTATGGCCGGACCCACTCCGGGAAGTTCATCAAGTTGAGCCGCACTCGCGGAGTTGATCGAGATCTTTGATGAAGTGGCTTCTCCGGCGGGCGCGCCGACGACGATCTGCTCACCGTCCACCACGAGACGGGCAAGGTTTACCGACTCCAGGGCCTTGTTGTTGGTTGCACCGCCGGCTGCCTCCACCGCATCCTGCACGCGTGAGCCAATCGGTAGCTCGACCACTCCGGGCTCAGCCACTTTGCCCACCACATGCACCAGAACGGTTCCCGATACCGCCTCGAGTGCTAGTTCGGGATCGACGTCCGGGCTTTTTTGCACGCTTATTTCGGCGCTTGCGGCGTTGGTCTGAACGGTTTCGGGCTGGCCAGTCCACCACCACCACGCGATCACGAGCGCCAATCCGGTAATCAGTAGTAACGCGGCTTTGCGAGCACGCGGATCCCACCGGGCAAACCAGCGAGGCAATTGGCGAGCAGTGTCATCGCCTGCGTCGGATTCGAAGGCCGCAGGACCGGCATCGAGCAGTCGATGACCGCCGCGCTGCGCGGCAGGCGCGTCGAACTCAGCGTCGTCACTGTGCTGCGTGAGCGGCTGAGTTACCGAGGAAAGACGATCGTTCACGCGCGGATGTTTGGACCACATGCTGCGACGCTAAGCAGCGCACCTGCGAATAACTAGACGCAATATGCGCCTGTGGATAGCGGGTGCGGTGGGTGTGGATGCCTATTCAGGAACGGGCTTAGTCAGGAACAACGTTGACGAGTTTGGGCGCGCGCACCACCACGGTACGAATACCCCGGCCCTCGAGCGCCGCGGTGACAGCGTCGGATGCCAACGCGAGTTCACGCAGCTCGTCCTCGCCGATGCTCGGCGAGACCTCCAGGCGCTCCTTCACCTTGCCGGCCACCTGAACCACGCACGTCACCGAATCCTCGACCAGCAGCGACTCATCGATTTCCGGCCAACCCGCGCGGGCGACCCTCGGCTCGTGACCGAGCCGAGCCCACATGTCCTCATACCTTGTAAGCGCGA
>JAQCBM010000368.1 GCA_027729865.1 Actinomycetota bacterium | reverse complement strand
GAAATCAAGATTTCGCGGCCACAAGTGACGCCGCAACGGGGAGGGGAGGGAAGGGACGGGAGGGGGTTAGGGGTTGAGGACGAGGTCTTCGCCGTCGGGCTTGGTGCCAATGACGACGGAGTCACCGTCCTTCACCTCGCCGGAGAGGATCGCAACGGCGAGCTTGTCACCTACCGCGGTCTGCACTAGGCGGCGAAGCGGGCGCGCGCCGTAGATCGGATCGAATCCCTTGTTCACCAGCCACTGCTTGGCTTCGTCGGTCAGTTCGATGGTGATCCGGCGATCAGCCAACCGTCGCTGCAACTGCTCGATCTGGATACCGGCGATGCGGCTCAACTCCTCGCGGTCGAGCGGGTTGAACATCACCATCGCGTCGAGGCGGTTCAAGAACTCCGGGCGGAAGTGCTGACGGACCACGCCCATGACCTGTTCTTTGCGCTCCTCGAACGGAACATCCAGATCGATCAGGTATTGCGATCCCATGTTCGAGGTGAGAATCAAGATCGCGTTGCGGAAGTCGACGGTGCGACCTTGACCATCGGTGAGCCGTCCATCGTCGAGAACCTGCAACAGGATGTCGAAGACTTCCGGGTGGGCCTTTTCTACTTCGTCGAGCAGGATCACCGAGTAAGGACGACGACGCACCGCTTCGGTGAGCTGACCGCCCTCCTCGTAGCCGACGTATCCCGGAGGAGCACCAACCAAACGTGAAACCGAGTGCTTCTCGGAGTACTCACTCATGTCGATGCGAACCATCGCGCGTTCGTCGTCGAACAAGAACTCCGCGAGCGCCTTCGCCAACTCCGTTTTGCCCACACCGGTGGGTCCCAGGAACAGGAACGAACCCGTGGGCCGGTTGGGGTCGGCGATGCCGGCGCGTGCGCGGCGGACCGCATCGGACACCTCGCGCACGGCCTCGGACTGGCCCACAACGCGGTGGCCCAATTCCTCTTCCATGCGCAGCAACTTCTGGGTTTCACCCTCGAGCAGACGCCCGGCGGGGATACCTGTCCAGGCAGCGACCACCTCGGCGATGTCGTCTGCGGTTACCTCTTCCTTCACCATGGTCGCTTCGCGTTCGTTGGTTTCCTTGGTGACCCGTTCGAGTTCCTCTTCGAATGTGGGGATCTCGGCGTAGAGAATTCGTGATGCTTGTTCGAAGTCCCCAGCGCGCTGCGCTTTCTCCGCTGTTGCACGCAGGTCATCGATCAGCACCTTGATCTCACCGATGCGATCCAGACCCTGCTTTTCGGCATCCCAGCGAGCACGCAGACCGCGTAGTTCCTCTTCCTTGTCGACAATCTCCGCGCGGATCTTCTCGAGGCGATCCTTCGAAGCATCGTCGGTCTCCTTGGAGACAGCGAGCTCTTCCATGCGAAGTCGATCGACCTGTCGTTGCAGAACGTCGATCTCAACAGGAGAGGAATCGATTTCCATGCGAAGTCGACTCGCTGCCTCGTCCATGAGGTCGATTGCCTTGTCGGGAAGGAAGCGCGAGGTGATGTAACGGTCGGACAAAGTGGCAGACGCGACAAGCGCCGAGTCCGAGATGACCACCTTGTGGTGCGCCTCGTACTTCTCCTTGATGCCGCGCAGGATCGCGATCGTGTCCTCCACCGAAGGCTGATCGACGAATACCTGCTGGAAGCGACGCTCCAGTGCCGGATCCTTCTCGATGTATTCGCGGTACTCGTCGAGTGTCGTCGCGCCGATCATCCGAAGTTCACCGCGCGCAAGCATCGGCTTGAGCATGTTGCCGGCATCCATCGCGGAATCACCGCCGGCACCTGCGCCCACAACGGTGTGAAGTTCGTCGATGAACGTGATGATCTGTCCGTCGGACTCCTTAATCTCATCCAGGACAGCCTTCAGGCGCTCCTCGAATTCACCGCGGTACTTGGCACCGGCAACCATCGCGCCGAGATCCAGCGAGATGAGCGTTTTGCCGACGAGGGATGTCGGGACGTCACCTTCAACAATTCGTCGGGCGAGACCTTCGACAACAGCGGTCTTGCCGACACCGGGATCACCGATGAGTACCGGGTTGTTCTTGGTGCGACGCGACAACACCTGGATGGTGCGTCGGATTTCCTCATCGCGGCCGATGACCGGATCGATCTTGCCTTCACGCGCACGTGCGGTCAGATCAACACCGAACTTTTCCAGCGCCTGAAACGTGCTCTCTGGATCTTGACTGGTCACGCGGGCTGACCCCCTTACTTCCTGTAGTGCCTCGAGTAATGCTGCTGGAGTTGCCCCGGCGGCAGCAAGCATGTCGCTCACGCCCGGGCCGCCGTCTTGCGCGAGGCCGATGAGTAGGTGCTCGGTACTGACGTACTCATCCCCCCGCTCCTTGGCGAGCGTCTGGGCTGCGTTCAGCACCTTGAGGGCCGCTTGATTCAAACTCGGTTGAGCGACGGTGCTGCCCTGTGCCGAGGGAAGTGCCTCGAGCTTGCGTCGAGCTTCCTGCGTGAGTTGTGCAGTGTTCGCTCCCACGGCGTCAAGTAGCGCCGTTGCGATGCCAGGCCCCATTTGCAGCAGGGAGTCCAGGATGTGGATCGGCTCCACCTGGGGGTTGCCATTGGCAGCAGCGATGCGCACTGCCGCACCGAGCGCTTCCTGGCTCTTGGTGGTGAATTGAATGTCCATGTTCTTGCCTTTCGAAGAGTCTTGTTGCTCTTATGCGCGTCGGTTTCGGCGATGCGGTTGCCATACGACGAGTGCGCGCGACGACGCCTCGGCGCGGAATTCATCGAGCCGGCGTC
>JAQCBM010000367.1 GCA_027729865.1 Actinomycetota bacterium | reverse complement strand
ACTCTGAGTACTGTTTCTACACTTTCTCTAGAAGAGGCCAGCCAGATCGCTTGCGGGAATGCTTGGTTTCAGCTCTACACACCTCAAGAACGGGAGGTGCGTGAAGATCTCCTTAACCGCTGTCAACGTGCCGGATACGGGGTATTGGTTGTGACGGTTGACGTTCCCTTCAAAACCCGTCGTAACCACGACATCAGGAACGGTCTCTCTGTCCCGCCGCGGCCGGGCGTCAGGGCGATTTTCCAAATGGGAACTCACCCAGCCTGGTCGCTGCGAATGCTGCGTCGCGGAATTCCCCGGTTTGTCAACCTCCAGCCCTATCACGAGGCAGGCCAGTCACACAATGTGGGACGCTCCGTACATGAGTCCGCAAAATTTATTGAGGAACGCGTAGGGCTACACATCACACCAACCATATTCACGGAGCTACGCAGGCTATGGCCAGGGAAGCTGCTCGTAAAGGGCGTACTTGATACCGAAGAAGCCCGGACCTACGTCGATTTGGGTGCAGATGGCTTGGTGGTCTCAAATCACGGAGGCCGTCAGCTTGACGCAGCGCCCAGTGTTGTCCACGTGCTCCCGCGTATTCGTGCCGCAGTCGGACCGGATCTCCCCATCATCGCTGACAGCGGCGTTCGATCGGGCCTCGATATCGCTCGTATGATCGCTTTAGGCGCGGACTTCGTACTCTTAGGTCGGGCTTTTGCCGTTGGAGTCGCCGCCCTAGATCGTCGAGGCGGCGAGCACGTGGCAAATGTTCTGAAGGCGGAGTTGCAGTCAACGATGGGTCTTCTCGGCTGCGCCTCCCTAGATACATTGCGGTCTTGCCGACATGAGCACCCGGGTGCCAGCCTTCAAAGAATTTGAAGTTCTCTGCAATGCACAACATGTCTCGATTCTGCTTGAGAGGGTCGCGACTGCGTGGCCATCAAGAGGTGTGTTGGATTCGCGGGATCCCATCGGGCAGTCAGAACTTCCATCAGAGCGAAGACCGTCATTTCAGCACTGCACTGAGGTCTTCATGCGTTCAGGGACCTGTCACCAACCTCCCAGCCGAGTTCAACTAGAGCACGATCACGGTGTCGCCCGCGTTGAGGCCGGCGGTGATCTCGACTCGCGTGCCGACGGCGGTTCCAATCGACACGGGAACACGTTTCGTGGTGCCGTCGGAGGCGACCACGTCGACCACATAGGCGCCGTCGTCGCGTCGAAGGAGCGCAGAGCTGGGAATCGTCAATGCGTCGGCGGCGACAGTGTCTTTCCAGTGCATTGTGACGTTGGTGAGGTCGGTGGGCGGGAACTCGGTGTCGTCGGGAAAGCCGATCGTGATCGTCCATGTGTCGGCACCGGATTGGATCGCGTCGATCATTCCCGCTAGCTGAGTTCGGTCGTTGAGCTCGACGGTTGCCGTGTCTCCGATCGTGAGGCCGACGGCGGCGTCGGGCTCGGCCTCAACAAACGCGAATCGTTCGGTGGTGCCGATCGACACGAGGGTTGTCCCACTGGTGACTGTGTCCCCAATCGCCACGGTTGCGGCCGACACGCGGGTGCGGTCGCCGCCGAACACGACGCTGCCGAACTCGACGTGTCCTGTTTCGTCGACTCCGAGCGATGCCTGCCAGTCCTTCACCATTGATGCAGTCGCGTAGGTGAATTCCTCGTCGATAATGACAGTGTCGTCGGAGTTGAAGCCGAGTGCGGTGAGCGCGGTTTCGAGTTGGAGGACGTCGGTGCCTTCGTCGCCATTGGCGAGTGTGCGCCATGCTGGCACCTCGCCGGTGAGCCACACGACGACATCGCTATTGATTCGGGCGATCACGTCGCCGTTCGTGAGTTCGTCACCGGTCGGGACGATGTCGAGGATCGTTCCCCCTCTCGGTGAGCTCACGTCAATTGGTGGGTCGAACTCGAGCGTGCCGGACCACTCGTACGACACGGTCAGGTCACGCACTTCAGCTGTTGCGGTGCCGGGTTCTTCGGTGTCGGTGGAGGTGATCTCGTCGTCGCCGAGGCGACGGTCGAGTTCACGCCAGCCGAACAAGCCGGCGGAGACGATGACACCGACAAGGGTGAGCCAGCCAATGGTCGTGGTGAATCGGCGGACGATGGTGGAGCGTGGTGAAGATGTCATGCTGATCTCAGAGCTTCGGTAGGGGCTAGACGAGCCGCTCGCATGGCGGGGTAGAGGCCGGCGATCGCGCCGATCGCAATTGCGGAAAGGAACCCGCCGACGATTGCAACCGTCGGGATGACGACGGTCCAGCCTTCTGCGTTGGCGTAGATCCACGTGACCGCTGCGCCGAGGGCAACGCCGGCGAGCCCGCCGATGCTTGACAGCAGCAGTGACTCGGTGAGGAACTGGCGGCGGATGTGGGCGCGGGTGCCGCCGATCGCGCGTCGTAGACCGATTTCGTTGCGTCGTTCAATGACAGCGATCACCATCACGTTGGCGATGCCAATTCCGCCGACCAGGAGTGCGACGGCGCCGAGTCCGAGGAACAGCGATGTGAATGCGCTGTCGGCCGCGTCTTGTGCTTCGAGGACGTCGGTGGGTCGGGAGACAGACACCTCATCGGGGTTCTGGGGATCGGCGGTGGAGGAGATGACGCTTCGCACGGCGTCGATTTGGTCGGGTGCGGTGCGCAGGTAGATCAGGGTCGGGTTGAGGTCGGCGTCGAAGATGTCTGATGCTGCGGTCTTGCCGATGAATACGGCACGGTCGAGCGTTTGGCTGAGCGGAACCGGGTCGAGGATGCCGATCACCGTGAA
>JAQCBM010000366.1 GCA_027729865.1 Actinomycetota bacterium | reverse complement strand
CTTCAACGACGGACAACCCACCGCCGGAAGGATGGTCGGACTTGGCTACGAATTTGAAGCGAACGGCGTCAGCCTGAGCGTTCGGTGTCCCGAGGACTGGGAACCCTCCCCCCGGGAACGAGTCGACTGGATCCGTTACGCCTTCGAGTCGGACTCTGAACTGCCAGAGAATCTGAACGTCTTTGACCGTCGAGTCATTATCTCTGGTGCTCTCGTCGTCGCCGGGCGAATTGAGCATCGCTTCGCGGACGTTCCGGACAGCAGGGTCGCAGACGAGATTCGGTCGGCACTCCTGGACCTCGGAACCTTGAAGAACGAGGTGGATAGTTGGCTCGATGACCCTGCGGTGATCGAGGGTGTTAGACGAAGCCACACCGCGGGCGTGGGATCTCCCAATGAGGCCTGGCGTACCTGGCGGCGTCGCCGATTCAGCGCAACGGTCGCAGCCTGTTTGGTTCAGGCGGCCGCACGTGAGCACCCCGAACTTGATATCGACGACCTTTCGATCGATGTCAGCCTCGCGACTGATGACTCCGGATCCGTTCAGGTGTGGATCACCGAACAAACAGCGGGAGGCAACGGTCAGATCGACCTCGTTGTCAAGTCACTCATGGAGGATCCGCGCCAGTTCCGCAAGCGCATGGCTGCAGAACTCGTGCCGCGTGGGACCGAAACAAGTGGCGCACAGGTCTCCAAGGTCGTCGAACTACTGGCTGACGATGAGCAGGCAAAAGATTTATCGGAGGTCGTGCAGGACGCCTGGCGACATGGGCATCGGGCTGTCTCCGAGGCGTTTGCGGCACTGCGAAGTTATGTCGGAACCGTCGGGTTGAGCGTAGATCGAGATGCGTGGAGCATCGTCGGGAGTCGACTTCTGGGCCCCGGCACGGGAGGCGAACACCTCGAATTCGCGCGCCTCCTCGACGACACCCGTCAGGAACTCGAGGCACGGACCGGATTAACACTGCACCTCGCCGAGACCGCGGCGGTCTTGGCGAACCTCCCAGCGGTCATCGACCAGATGGTGGCGCCGTCAGCAATTGGTGGCGAAAGAGTGCAGGCGATCAGTCGACTGTTGTGGAGTCACTCGTTGGAAAGCAACTTCGGTGAGGAGAGTTTCAACCGGTTCGGACTCCTCCCGCCACTCGATCGTCAGGCGCTTCGGCGAGTCTTCGCTGACACGGTCGCCGAGATTCGCTTCGACTCAGGTGACCTCGAGCAGGTGGCCGCCATCCTCGAGGTTCTGAGAGTCGAGGGGGAAGTGGTGCTGGATTTTGCCCGAGCCCAGTCTCACCAGGTGCGTGACATCATGCTGGCACTGCAACAGAATCCTGTTGAGGCGCCGCTAATTCTGGCCTACCCCTCCGTTACTGGCGTAGATCACTCGGATCCTGAACATCTTCGGATCACACTGACCGTCCCGGAGATCTCGTGAACCGCAAGATCCGGAAGTCTGAGGCGCACAGCCGAGACGAGGCGAAACGTCTCATCGGTTCTCTTTTCGCAGCCGAACTCGCCTGCCCCAGTTCCTGCATCTGGATTATTGCGCCGTGGATCTCCGATATCCCGATTCTTGACAACACGGCCGCGACGTTCAGTGCGATGAACCGCACCGCTGCCCGAGTTGTGACCCTTAGCGAGATTCTCGTGCACCTCGGCACCCGCGGGACGACCGTCGTTATCGGAACATCCAATGAACCGTCGAACGAGTACCTGCTCACGAGACTTCGCCGTGGATTCGCGGACGACGACCTCAAGGAACGTCTCGTTGTGAACATCGACAACGAACGGCGGATGCACGAGAAGGCGATCGTGGCTGACGACTTCGTGCTCGATGGGTCGATGAATTTCACTCTCAACGGCATCGAGATTCGTGGCGAAAGTTTAGAACTACACACCGAGGAGGAATTCGTTCGGCAAGCGCGGATGGACGCGCAACAACGATTCGGCGGTTCCGTTCGGGCTAGAGGTTTGGGGCAATGACCGAAGTTCAACTGACTGATGATGACTTCGCTGCCTTTGAGGCCCACGCGGACCGCGTCAAGGCCATCGTCGCAACGCAAACCACTCACGACCGTGACACGGCATGGAAACTTCTACCGACCACGAACGGTCCCCGTAACTGGGTCCTCTTCGCCCCGACTCAAAACGACCAGCGACTCGGGATCGAGATAGCCCGAGCATTCGTCGGCCCTGATATCGCGACGTTCCGGCCCGAAACCGCGCGAGGGAACCCGTCGGCTAGTGAATTTCAGATCGCCGTCGACGTGATGGGCAAACGAGGCAGCGACTTCCTTGACGCCGTTGAGTTGATGCTTCGAGTAGAGGCGACCGAACCTGAACGAACGCACGCCGAGGCAACGTCCCTATCCGCCTGCCTACGCGATTTCCGACTTGCAACGAATCGGACCAGTGTCGATCGCAAAAGCGTCGAACACCTTTACGAACGCATCGTCAAGACCGGCCAACTGTCACTTGAGAACCTGCGCTTCCTCCAAGTGGAGATGCTTGCCGCCTGCGGCAACTGGGACGACCTGGTGGAACGCGATTGGTTCGATGAACTGTGCCGCACCCGGCGACCGATGTCGATCACACACCGACTACTGGAAGCCGTGTGGCGTGCAAACTTCGATGACTTTCAGGTCGGGGAAGATCCAACTAGTGCGTCGGCCACCTTTGAGGCACGAGGACTCGGTGAGCGTTACACCGACCTGCTGAGAGCGGTCGACAACACGACCTCGACCCGAGGCAGGCGACTCCTAATGCTCGGCGCCC
>JAQCBM010000014.1 GCA_027729865.1 Actinomycetota bacterium | reverse complement strand
CCGTTAGTCGGCCCGTTAATAGGAGCCGAGACGGTCGGCGACGACGTCGGAGCACATCCGGCCAGCAGAAGGAGGGCGAGCGCACCACTGGTCACCCACGACCTTCGGATATCCACACGCGAACTCTAGGCAAGGAGGCGCCAAAACCGATGGAGGGAGCGCAGGGAGGGCAGTGGGTCGGGACATGGGGAAAGAGGGTTGACAGTGGAGGAAAGTGGAGTACAGTGGCGGCACTTGGGGTTACATCTGGGGCCAGTGGGGCTCCAGTGGTGAATTCCGCGAGTCTTTGGGGAAGGGGCGGCCATGTTTCTCGGCACGCACGCCCCTCGTTTGGATGACAAAGGTCGCCTGGTGCTCCCGGCGAAGTTCCGCGAGCAATTGGCTGCAGGTCTGGTCCTCACCAAGGGCCAAGACCGCTCGATCGTGGTCTGGCCGGCGGCGGAGTTCGCGGCCTACTCCGAGCGCTTGAACGAAGCCTCCCGGTCAGACGCTCGGGTCCGGGCCTACTTGCGAGTGCTTTTCTCCGGGGCGTCCGATGAGATCCCCGATCGCCAGGGGCGCATCACTGTTCCCCCAGCGCTTCGCGAGTACGCCGGCCTAGACCGCGACGTGATCGTGGTGGGTAACGGCAGTACCGCCGAGATCTGGGATGAGCAGACCTGGCAGTCCTACCTCGGCCGCCAAGAGCAGGATTTCTCCGAAATAGACGAGGAGGTGATCCCTGGAGTGATGTGAGTCGCGCGGTGAGGCCTCCTCCCGCTTGGCGCACCCTGGCACCCCTTCCCCGGTACCAGGACGCGCAACGCGGGCGGGGACCTGACCGAAGCGCCACGGATCGGTCTCACAACCACAAGCAACACACGAGTTCATCTCGACCGCGAACAAGGAGAAGAACATGGCAGTAGTCAATGAGTCAGCCGATGTGACCGCAGCTTTCCGTCCGGTGCGCACCGGCGTCGCTGTCATGGTGGCCGGTGTGGCCACCGGAACCGTGTTGTACGTGCTTTCAGTCGTCGTGGCTGGTTGGGCGTAAATCCTCGTTCGGGACCTCCGCGTCCCGGTCGATGGGGAAGTCGACTCGTGATACCACCATTCGCTCACCACGTTCCGGTCTTGCGGGATCGCGTCTTCGCGCTGCTGGCGCCGGCCCTCACGGCTCCTGGATGTGTATTGGTCGACGCAACTTTGGGCTTGGGTGGCCATGCGGACCACGCGCTGCGAACTTTCCCGATGCTGCGGTTGGTGGGTATCGATCGAGATCCTGCGGCATTGACCGTGGCGCGCAATCGACTATCCGAGTGGAGCGGTCGTGTTCATCTCGTCCACGCGGTCTATGACGAGATCCCGCAGGTATTGAGCGATTTGGGCATCGCTCACGCTGACGGCATTTTGTTCGATCTAGGCGTCTCTTCGATGCAGTTGGATGACCCGGAGCGTGGATTCTCGTACGCAACCGATTCGCCGCTGGACATGCGCATGAACTCGACCGATGGGATGACCGCAGCCAGTGTCGTGAATGAATACTCTGAGAAAGACCTCACCCGCGTTCTACGTGAGTTCGGTGAAGAGCGTTTCGCTTCTCGCATAGCTCGATCCATAGTTCGCGAGCGCGCAGCCGATCCCATCACGGACTCTTCGCAGTTGGTTCGCATCATTCGTGAGTCCATCCCTGCTGCCGCTCGTCGACAGGGAGGCAATCCAGCAAAGCGCACCTTCCAGGCGCTTCGTATCGAGGTGAACGGCGAGTTGGTGGCCTTGCGTCGTGCCATTCCCGCTGCCCTGGGAGTTCTTGCCGTGGGTGGTCGGATGGTCGTGCTGTCCTATCAGTCCCTTGAGGACCGCATCGTCAAGAGTGACTTCCAGGCAGTCACTACTTCCCATGTTCCGCACGAAATGCCCTTCGTTCCAGAAGGCTCCGAGCCGTCGTATCGATTGCTGACTCGGGGGTCGGAGAAGGCCTCCGAAGAGGAGATCACGTCTAATCCGCGCGCGGCGTCCGTTCGGTTACGTGCTGTTGAACGGGTGGCCGCATGAGTACCACCGTGCCGTCTCCAGCGCTGAGTGAGTGCGTAGAAGATGACGTTGATGTGATCGATAGACCGGCATCGGCGACTGAGTACGCAACCCAAGGTGCCGAACGCAAAATGCGCGCTGAGCTTCCGCACCTCAGGTTGGCTAGGCCTTTACGACCTGAGCGCGCTAGCCGTGGATTCTTTGCCGTACTGATCACCGCGATGCTTGCGTTTGGTCTCGTGCTGATGCTCGTCATCAATACTTCTGTGGCTCAAACAGCCTTCACTGTGACCGAACTGAAGATCCAGCAACGAGATCTCTCTCGCACGGAGGCAGCCCTGACGAAGGCCCTTGCCGAGGCAGCATCGCCGCCGATATTGGAGGCGAAGGCGCGTTCCCTCGGGATGATCCCTAGCGATAGGGCCGTGTTCCTGACCGTCCCTAGCGGAAAAGTCCGAGGCAAGGCCAAGCCCGCGCCGGGTAACCGTGCTCTGACGGCGAACGTGGCTGGATCCTTGACCGCAACTTTGATCGACCCGATTCCGGTGGCGGCGCTCGCGGCTGGGGTGAACAGCGAGGGTGCGGTAGAAGCGGGAGAGCGACGTCAGGTGGGAGACGGTGCGGTCCTCGTCGATCCGAGTTCCGAGTCGGTAGTCAACGAAGCCACTGAACAGGCCCGTCGCAACGAGCAGCGGCAGCAAGATCGCGCTTCAACTATCGGTGACGGTGCGCAGTTGGTTGTTTCCGGAAACAGTGGACAAAGTGGTGGCGACGGCGCTCAGGTCGACGCAGGAGGTCGGCAATGAGCACCCGTTTTGTTGATCGGCCGGCTGGTCGAACACCAGCAACCACAGTGTCTGACACCGATCGAGGCCATTCAGACTTCCGTTCGGGAGATATCCGCCGCCGGGGGACTGTCTTGCTGGTCGCGACTGCGATCATCGCTTCGGTCTTCGCGGCTCGCCTGGTGGACTTGCAGGCGGTACGTGGCGAAGCCCTTGCAGATGCCGCCTTGAGTCAGCGCTTACGGACACTAGAGGTGCCGGCATACCGAGGCAGCATCCTTGATCGCACGGGTCAACCATTAGCGGTGACGGTGGAAGCGCGGAACGTTACGGCTGATCAGACGTTGATTGAAGATCCAGCAGCAGTTGCGGTTGAATTGGCGCCGATCTTGGAAGTTCCCCAGGATGTGTTGGCTGATCGACTCACGGGCGACAAGCGATTTATGTACATTGCCAAAGGCGTGTCACCTCAAACGTGGGATCGCATCGCAGCGCTCCGTCTCCCGGGAATCTTCAGTGAAGAAACCTCGCAACGCATCTATCCGGCTGACAATCTGGCCTCGCACATTGTTGGTTTCGTGCAGGCAGATGGAACCGGAGGTGGCGGCATTGAATCGGCCTATAACGAATTACTTACCGGCACCCCAGGTCAGCAGACCTACGAGCGAGGTCCTGGTGGTCGTGTCATCCCTACCTCTAATCAATCGTCAGTGGCGGCGATTCCTGGCGGGGATGTTCAGCTGACCATTGATCGCGACATTCAGTTTGTCGCGCAGGAAGCGATTCAAGGTGTGGTTCAACGCTCGGGGGCTTCCAGTGCCACCGCCGTGGTCATGGACGTTCAAACGGGTGAGATCCTCGCTTTGGCAACGGCTCCGGACTTCAATCCGAATGCGGTGACGCAATCGTTGCCCGAGGAGCGACGAAACCGAGCGGTGACGGACATCTTCGAACCAGGTTCGACGGGCAAGGTAATCACTGTCGCGGCGGCAATCAATGAAGGAGCCGTCAGCCCTCTCACGCCCATCAAGGTGCCTGGTCAGTTGAAACGTGCCGGCAAGTCCTTCAATGACCACTGGAAGCACGGAACGCTGCGCTTGACGATGTCGGGTGTCTTCGCGAAGTCCAGCAATATCGGAACAATTCTGGCAGCCGAGCGAATGGAGCAATCGAAAGCCAAACTGGCGAACTACATGGAGCGATTCGGAATCGGCGAGAAGACCAACCTCGGATTGCCAGGGGAGTCGGGTGGTTTGATCCTGGACCAAGAGAAGTGGTCGGGTACTACCTTCCCAACTATGTCCTTCGGCCAGGGCTACTCGGTCAATACCGTGCAGATGACAAGCGTGTTCGCGACTGTTGCTAATGGGGGCGTGTGGGTTCAACCATCGATCATCGAGTCGGTAACCGAGCCTGACGGAACTGTTGTGGCCACACCTGATGGGGAACGTGAACGTGTGGTCAGCGAAGACACAGCGCGACAAGTAATGGCCATGATGGAAGCCGTCATAGGTGAGGGCGGTACCGCACCCCAAGCTCGAATTCCCGGATATCGGATTGCAGGGAAGACAGCTACCGCCCAATTCGTTGATCCCGATTGTCGTTGCTATGCCGGAGATGTGACCTCCTCATTCATCGGAGTAGCTCCTGCGGACACACCGCGCCTGGCGGTGGGTGTGTTCGTCCATCAACCCAAACGCGGACGTGGTGGTGGTGAACTGGCGGCGCCAGTTTTCAAGGAGATCACCACGTACGCTCTACAGGCCATGCAGATTGCACCTTCCGGTAAGCGAGCGCCACGGCTCACCTTGACGACTGGATAGGTCGTGCGGCTCTCGGAGTTGTTGCGCGATGCCGGCATCGGTGGTGACGTGCTGCGCGGTGCCGGCCCTAGTGCAGGCGATCAACTCGTGACCGGTGTCACCCTGGACTCGTCGAAGGTTAACGAGGGCTACTTGTTCGTCGCGCTGCCCGGGCGCAACGTCCATGGCGCGATGTTCGCGTCAGCAGCGCGGGACTCCGGTGCGATAGCGGTTGTGACCGATGCTCGGGGTGTGGAACTCATGGGTGACATCCGCGTTCCTACGTTGGTGGTGGAGAATCCACGTGCTGCGGTGGCGCACCTTGCGGCGACCTTTTTTGACTATCCCGCTGACGCGATGACGATGATCGGCGTTACGGGTACCAACGGCAAAACGACAGTCACACATCTTGTGCAAGCGGCGCTCGTGGGCGCAGGTACGAATTGCGGAGTCATCGGCACCTTGGGTGCCGCAGCACCGGGGCATTCAGAGGTTGCCCATCCGCGCACCACCCCTGAAGCGCCCGATCTGCAGCAAACGCTGCAGTGGATGCGCGGACACGGTGCTCAGGCTGTTGCGATGGAGGTGTCGAGCATCGCGTTGCGCGAGAGCCGCGTAGACGGAATCACCTTCGACGTTGCTGCATTTACAGGTCTCACACAAGACCATCTCGACTATCACGGAACCATGCAGGCGTACTTTGAGGCAAAGGCCGAACTCTTCACGCCTGAACGAGCGCGGTGTGGGGTTGCAGTCATGGACAGTCCGTGGAGTCAGACACTCATGGACAGGGCATCGATTCCGTTGGTCACGGTCAGCTGTATTCACCGTTCAGCCGATTGGTTTGCCTCGCGATCTGATGACGAGGTGTCCATCGTGGGTCCGCAAGAGGTCCACGTGAAGCTCCCGATTCCCACCGATTTCGCCATGACGAACCTAGCTCTGTCCGTTGCGGTATGTCACATTCTCGGGCTGCCTGCTGAAACGGCTGCCGATGCCGCAGTCGGGGCACGCATTCCCGGGCGTATGGAAGTGGTCGCATCCGTTTCCAATATCGACTTCGTCGTTGATTACGCGCACACTCCTGATGCCATTGGCCAGGTTGTCTCGTCAGCAGCGTTGGCTCGACGTCCATATGGCGGCCGGGTAATCGTTGTTGTGGGTGCCGGTGGAGACCGCGATCCCAGCAAGAGGGAAGACATGGGACGCGCCGCGTCCTCAGACAGCGATGTGTTGTTTGTCACGGACGATAATCCGCGCTCGGAAGATCCGGCAGTCATTCGCGAAGCGATTCTGCGAGGAGTCCCGGCACACGGGTACTCCGTGCACGAGATCCCCTCGCGAAGTGAGGCGATTGAGCAAGCGGTCCTTGAGGCTGCTCCCGGAGACATCGTGCTCATTCTCGGAAAAGGCCACGAAACCACGCAGGAAGTGGATGGCCATGTCTTTGCCTTCGATGACCGTCGCGTGCTGGCATCCTTCGTCCAGAGTCGATTTGGCGGGGGCGAGGAGGGTGAGCAGCGGTGAAGCCGACCCCCCTATCGCTGATCGCTGAGGCGTGCTCCGGTGAGTTGAATTCCGAGGCTCGCGCCACTGCACGGGTGAATGCAACGGGATTCTTCGTCGATTCGCGAACTGTGGCTCCCGGACAGGTCTTCGTGGCGATTCCCGGAGAACGCGTTGACGGCCACTCGTACGCAGCGAGCGCTGTTCGCGAAGGTGCAGTAGCCGCACTAGTCAATCAGGAGATTGCGGGTATTCCGTGCATCGTTGTTCAGGACACTGTTGTGGCGCTTGGCCAGATCGCGCGGTGGTACCGGCAAGAGGTGGTGCAGGCGACCGTAGTGGGGGTGACGGGTTCGTCGGGTAAGACCACCACGAAAGATCTCATCGCGGATGTCCTCGAGGGTTTCGGTCACGACCATGTAGTGGCAGCGCGAGGTTCTTTCAATACCGAAGTGGGTGTGCCCCTGACGATTCTTGAGGCCGACGAAGAAACGCGATTCCTTGTCCTGGAGATGGGCATGCGTGGGCTCGGGCATATCGCCTACATAGCCGATATCGCCCAGCCTGACATCGGGGTGGTGCTCAACGTGGGTTCGGCTCACGTGGGGATGATGGCTGGCCCAGGTGACATTGCGGTTGCCAAGGGTGAGTTGGTTGAGGCGCTCTCCGGCACCGGATACGCCCTCTTGAATGCAGATGATCCACAGGTGACGGCGATGGCGAGTCGGACGCATGCTCGCGTGGTGCGATTCGGAACCGACGATTTTGCCGACGTCTCGGGAAGCAACATTCACCTTGACGCCAGCGGGAGACCTTCTTTCGATCTCACGGTCGAGGGTGGCGACACCCAATCAGTCGCGCTAAACCTGCATGGTGAGCACTTCGTTGAATCAGCCCTCGCTGCGGCAGCAGTCGGTTACGTATGTGGTGTGGACTCTGCGAAAATTGCACAGCAACTCTCCAACGCACATCCACGTAGTCCATGGCGCATGGAAGTCACAACCACCGACAACGGCGTGACGGTGATTAGCGATGTGTATAACGCGAATCCGGAATCCATGCGTGCGGCACTCAAGGCACTGCGCTCGATGGCAGGTAGTGGTCGTACCTGGGCAGTGCTGGGGGAGATGCGGGAGTTGGGGGAAGTGTCACGGGATCAGCATGATGCGATCGGTCGGCTGGCTGTTCGCCTAGATATCTCCCGGTTGGTGTGTGTAGGAGAGGCGACGAAGGTGATGCACCTGGCCGCGAGCAATGAAGGTTCGTGGGGCGAGGAGTCGGCGTGGGTACCCGATATCGACGCGGCCATCGCGCTCCTCGATGCGCAGGTTCGACCCGGGGACATCGTGCTTGTTAAGGCTTCCCGCTCTGTTGGGCTTGAGGCGATCGCAGATCACCTGCTTGGTCAAGACCGGAGGTCTGCGTGAGGCTTGTCGTCATCGCGCTAGCGATTGCATCTGTGGTCTCCCTCATCGGGACGCCAATCTTGATTCGTCTGCTCTCCAGGCGCGGGTACGCCCAAGCCATTCGGGTCAGCTCGGAGGGCAGTAACTACCCTGACCACGAAGCGAAACGTGGCACGCCCTCCATGGGAGGCCTGGCCATCGTCGTGGCTGTGTTGGCTGGCTACTTCGGCACCCACCTGCTCACGTGGCGTCCACTGACGCAGTCCGGGCTACTGGTGATCTTCTTGATGGTGGGCCTTGGAGCAGTTGGCTTGGCAGACGACTATCTGAAGATCTTCAAGCAACGCAGTACCGGTCTTCGAGCAAGGACGAAACTCATCGGCCAAGCGCTGGTGGCTGTTGCCTTCGGCATCTTGTCTGTCCAATTCCCAGATGCCGACGGCCAAACGGCCGCATCCATGGCAGTTTCCTTCGTCCGCGACACGCCCCTCGTTTTGCCGATGGGGCTTTTCTTGGTCTGGGTCTGGTTCTTGATCACGGCTACGACAAACGGCGTGAATCTCACTGATGGGCTTGACGGGCTTGCAGTCGGCGCCGCTGTCATGAGCTTTCTGGCCTACGTTTTGCTGTCCATCTGGCAGTACGGGCAAAATTGCGCTTTCGAGGCTACGGAGTTTTGTTACAACACCCAAAATCCTTTGGATTTGGGCATCGTCGCTGCATCGGCCGCGGGAGCGTGTTTTGGTTTCCTGTGGTGGAACACTGCTCCCGCGCGAATCTTCATGGGAGACACCGGCTCTCTTGCCCTCGGCGGAGGGATCGCTGGGTTGGCAATCTTGTCTCGCACCGAACTGCTGTTGCCCTTCATTGCGGGGCTCTTCCTGATCACAACAGTCTCAGTAATCCTCCAGGTGGGATCTTTCAAGTTGACAGGTCGTCGGGTCTTTCGCATGGCACCGCTTCATCACCATTTCGAGATGATCGGTTGGCCGGAGACTCAAATCGTCGTTCGACTTTGGATAATTCAAGGATTGTTCATCGGAGCGGGTTTGACCTTGTTCTATGCCGAGTGGGTTCGAGCATGAGCGCTCCAGCAGTAGCGAGTCTTGGGCGAGACTCGGAATGGTCCGCGGTGCGGGTGAGCGTGCTTGGTTTGGGAATGGCGGGCTTTTCCTGCGCCGATGCGCTCATGCAGTTGGGGGCTCAGGTCACGGTCGTCGATGAGATGGATGGAGACGCCCAAGGGGAACGGGCTGAAATTCTCGGCTCCCTCGGGGCTTCCGTTCTCCTAGGTCCGGGATCGCACATTCCTGCGGAAACGGACGTTGTTGTGGCCTCGCCGGGCATCCGACCCTCGTCGGCAATGTTCACGCGCGCCCGTCAAGGACATATCCCGATTTGGGGCGAGTTGGAGTTGGCGTGGCGATTGCGACGCGGTCCGGCGGACGCACCCTGGCTCTGCGTTACGGGCACCAACGGTAAAACGACCACCACACTGATGCTGGAAAGCATTCTCGCCGCTTCGGGAGCGAAGGCCGTTGCAGCAGGAAACATCGGCAATCCTCTCGTTGATGTGGTGATGCATGACCACGTAGACGTGATCGCCGTTGAGGTTGGCGCCCCGCAGCTGCCCTTTGTCACGTCGATGAGTCCGTGGGCAGCCGTGTGTCTGAATATCGCCCCGGATCACCTTGACCACTTTGAAAACTTCACCAACTACCTCGCCACCAAAGAACGCGTCTTTCATCAGTGTCAAGTCGCTGCTGTTTATGTTGTTGAAGAAGACCACACGCGTGCGATGGTCGAGCGTGCGGACGTTGTAGAGGGGTGCCGAGCCATCGGTGTGACCATTGGAATCCCAGGGGTGGGCATGCTGGGTGTGGTCGACGAGTACCTCGTGGACCGAGCCTTCATAGAAAATCGTCGGGAAGCGGCGCAGGAGTTAGCGCGCGTCGATGACGTGCAACCGGCGGCACCCCACAACGTGGTGAATGCCTTGGCTGCGGCTGCCTTAGCTCGCTCTTATGGAGTCGAGCCGACCGCCGTACAAGAAGGATTACGCGGTTTCACTCCAGCCCCTCACCGCATTGCCGACGTCGGCGAGGCGGGAGGTGTGAGGTTCGTCGATGACTCCAAGGCGACGAACGCCCATGCGGCAGAAATGTCCCTGCGCGCTTACCCGTCCATTGTCTGGATAGCGGGAGGTATGGCCAAGGGGCAAGAGTTCGATGACCTTGTCCGAGGAGTTGCCGATCGGCTAACCGGAGTCGTGTTGATGGGTGTGGACGCCCCCGTGCTGGCAACGGCTTTGGCGCGACACGCCCCTGATGTGCCGGTGATCACGATCCACCGGACCGACACTGGGGCAATGTCAGAGGCTGTTGCGTCCGCAGTCTCGATGGCTTCACCCGGAGTTGTGGTGCTCCTGGCCCCTGGATGCGCGTCGTGGGACATGTTCGATGACTACACGCATCGAGGTCGCCTCTTCGCGGATGCTGTTCACCAGCACTTAGCGCAGGTAGCGAAGCGGCCATGAGCGATCGCTTACTTGAATGGCCAAACTCGGCGCCGGATGAGCCTTTGCCCTCCGGATCGTCCCCCGCCTCGGCCAGAGTTGGTGGGTTATCACGTATCGGTCTGCTGATGCAGCATCCGCTCAGTGCGTACTACCTCCTCATGGGGTCAGCTTTGCTACTCCTGCTTCTCGGCCTTGTCATGGTGATGTCTGCGTCCAGCATCGAAAGCGTGCGGGTCTTTGGATCGCCGTACACGCTGGCCCAACGACAAGCATTCTTCGCGATCCTCGGCGTTGTCGCCATGTTCGTCGCGGCAAGGACTTCCATCGAGTTCTGGCGTGGATTCGCCTGGCCACTTGTCCTCATCGCGTTCGGATTCTTGATTGCGGTGCTGATCATCGGAGTGGAAGTGGGAGGTCAGCGAAATTGGATTGAACTTTTCGGTCCTTTCCGCTTCCAGCCCAGTGAGATAGCGAAACTCGCACTCGTGGTCTGGGGCGCGGAGGTGCTGTCTCGTCGCAATCAGCGTTTGGACACATGGCGTGGTTTGCTTATGCCGCTGTTGCCCGTTGCCTTGATCATGATGGTACTCGTCCTCTTGGAGGGCGATTTCGGCAACACGGTGATGCTTGGTGCGATTCTCGCGGGCATGCTCTTCGCTGCAGGTGCGCCGTTGCGGATCTTCGCTGCCTTTGCTGCCGTAGGTGCCGTGGGAGTGTGGGTCTTGTCGTTGGCGGCTCCGTACCGGATGGAACGGATCTTGTCGTGGATGAATCCAGAGGCAGATCGATTGGGATTCGGTTGGCAGGTAACTCAGGGCCAATACGCGCTGGGAACCGGAGGTTTCTGGGGCGTGGGCTTGGGCGCGAGTAGAGAGAAGTGGGGCACGCTGCCCGAGGCACACACCGACTTCATTTTCCCGGTTATCGGTGAGGAACTCGGGCTACTGGGAACCTTGACAGTGGTCGGCCTGTTTTCTTTGCTGGCTTTCGCGATATTCCGCCTTAGCCGCAACACCGATGATCCGTACGTTCGTTATGCCGCCGCAGGTGTTGGGTCGTGGGTCGTCATCCAGGCTGTGGTGAATATCGGTGGAGTGCTGGGCCTACTTCCGGTCGCAGGCGTCACTTTGCCTCTGGTTTCGTATGGAGGATCTTCGTTGATTCCCACTTTGACGGCCATCGGCATATTGATGGCCTTTGCCAAGCGTGAACCGGCAGCGCGGAAGGCGCTAAGGCGACGAAGTACAGCACAAGCACTGCGTCGTCGTTAGGCGTAATTCGTATGCACGTTGTCTTCGCCGCTGGCGGCACAGCTGGTCACCTCGAACCCGCCTTGAACACCGCTGATGCCCTCATGCGCATCGCACCTGCTACTTCCATTAGCTTCGTCGGTGGCTCACGCGGGCTCGAGACGCACCTGGTGCCGCAACGTGGCTATGCACTCATCCAAACCGGCGCTGACCCTTTCCCGCGTCGGATGAACCGTGCGGCTTTGGGATTTCCTGCCCACACTGTTGGGTCTGTACGCGCAGCGAGCGCCCACCTTCGGGCCTCTCGGGCAGGTGTTGTGGTCGGATTCGGGGGTTACGCGGCAGTCCCGGGATACCTCGCCGCGTGGCGAACGAAGACCCCGTTGATCATCCACGAAGCGAACTCCCGTGCCGGATTTGCCAATCGCCTAGGCGCGCGCCTCACGCCGCACATTGGAGTCGTCCACGACGGTGTCCTTCCTCATGCTCGGCACATGGGGCTGCCGCTGCGTCCGGCGATTGCTCATTTGGACCGGCGTGCCCTTCGTGCTCAGGCGCGAGACCACTGGGGACTTCCTGCAGATCAGCCGGTAGTCCTGGTCTTCGGCGGCAGTCAGGGTGCGAGGCACCTGAATGAGATTGTGTCCGAAGCCATCGGTGGTCTGGTTGCGGCTGGAGTCAACGTCCTCCATTCGGTGGGTGGCAAGAATGCCGTGCCAGAACCCCAGCCGGGTTACCTTCCGGTGTCTTACATCGAACGAATGGATCTGGCCTATGCGGCTGCCGACCTAGTGGTGTGCCGGTCCGGGGCCATGACATGTGCCGAATTGACGGCAGTGGGTGTTCCGGGAATTTACGTGCCACTGCCAATCGGCAATGGTGAGCAATCGGGCAACTCACTACCTATCGTGGATGCAGGGGGTGGTTTCCAGCGTTCTGATGAGCTCCTTAGCCCGGAGTGGCTCACTACCACCGTCCTGTCGGTGGTCCAAGATGAGAGTCGACTCGAAGCGATGTCCCGAGCTGCCTTTTCACTAGGGGAGCGTGACGCGGATGAGCAATTCGCCGAGTGGATCGTTCAGGTAGCTGAACGCAGGAGGGAGTGACGGGTGTCTCAGATCAACCTGTCCTCCCTAGGTCGCGTGCATATCGTTGGAATCGGCGGAGCTGGCATGTCTGGCATTGCTCGGATCATGGCGGCGAGGGGCGTGGTCGTCAGCGGAACGGATGCCAAGGATTCTCGGCGGCTCCAGGCCTTGCGCGCTTTGGGAATCGATGTCCGAGTTGGACACGAGGCCAGTTTCGAAGCTGACACCTTGGTGGTCTCCACGGCGATACCGGAAAGTAACCCGGAACGTCGCTACGCCCGATCGCATGGTGTGCCGGAACTATCTCGAGCAGCGGCCTTGGCTGCGATCATGACCGGATCGATCGGGATCGCTGTGTCCGGTACCCATGGCAAGACCACCACCACCTCCATGCTCACCGTCGCTCTGCAGCACTGCGGTGCGGATCCGTCCTTTGTCATTGGCAGTGAGTTGAATGAATCGGGATCCAACGCGCACGTGGGCACGGGTGATTTGTTCGTTGTGGAGGCAGACGAAAGCGATGGGTCGTTTCTTGCGCTGCCTGCCCAGATCGGAATCGTCACCAACGTTGAACCAGACCACCTCAACCACTGGGGAGATTTCGCCTCGCTGGAGAGAGCTTTTGATGAGTTCGGACGGCAGTGCGGACAGCGCGGCGGCTTCGTCGTCGCCTGCGCGGATGATGTCGGAGCGCGAGCAATGGCAAGTCGATTGCTGGCCGAAGGGGTGGACGTACGTACCTACGGAACGGTCGAAGACGCAACTGTTCGAATTCTGGATGCCAGGCCTGGGGATGTGGGCTGGACCTTCACTATTGGCGCTGAAGGTGTCCGATTAGGTGAGATCAGTTTGCGAGTGCCGGGTCGGCACAACGCTTTGAACGCTGTTGCCGCGTATACCGCGGCCGCAGGATTAGGTTTTCCCGATGCGCAGATCCGCGCTGGTTTGGAAGCTTTTTCGGGAACGCGGCGCCGATTCGATTTCAAAGGCGAGGTGGGGGGAGTTCGTGTTTACGACGACTACGCCCACCACCCGACCGAGATCGACGCAACACTGCGAGCTGCGCGGGATGTAGCCGGAGACGGCCGAGTGATTGTCGCCTTCCAAGCTCATCACTACTACCGAACCGCCATGTTCGTGCGCGAATTCGGAGAAGCGCTCGGACTTGCGGATGTCGCTGTAGTTCTCGAGGTATTCGCACCGGGTGAAGAGCCCATACCAGGAGCCAGCGGGCAGACCCTTGCCGCGAACGTTCCGTTGCCTGAGGGTGATGCGATTTTCGAGCCGTCATGGACGGCTGTTGCCGAGTTGCTCGCGAATCGGGCCGAGCCTGGCGATCTTGTCATGACTTTGGGCGCCGGAGATATCGGCATGCTCGGTATCGAAGTACTCGAGCGGCTTCGGAGTAAGTCGTGAGTTTCGTTGATGAACGCCTCACGCATGCTGAAGACCAGGAGTCGGTGCCCGCCGGTCGGGGACGCTGGCTGTTCCGTTCTTTCGCGCAACGACGGCGTCGCCGCACTCGCGTCGCTGATCGATGGCTAGCGCGCGAGCATCGCCGCCGCCGATTTCAAGTACTCGTAGTTGGGATCAGTGCTCTTGCGCTTGCTGGGGGCGTGTGGGTGGTGTGGTTTTCATCGTGGCTGGCTGTGAGTGAAGTCCGAGTGGGGGGCTTGTCGGAACTGGGGGCCAGCGTGGGGAGGGTGCAGGTCGAGACGGCAGCCGCCATCAAGGCAGGCACGCCAGTGATTTCGGTGGACACTGCGGCCTCTCGAGATCGAATTGCCCAGTTGCCGTGGGTCGAATCTGTGGAGATCTATCGATCGTGGCCGAATGCGATCGTGGTCGATGTAGTGGAACGAACCCCGGTAGCAGTAGTTGAAGAAGGCGAAGTGCGTAGGGGCGTCGATGCCTCCGGTGTGCTCTTCGATCCCCCGGGGGGGCTGTGGTTGACCGATCCGATCATCCGAGGGAATGAAACGGCAATTCCCGAGGCGGTGGCAGTGGTCGCCACGTTGCCCGAAGACATCGAGCGCCGGGTGAGAGTCGTCCAGGCAGTCAGCCCCGACGACATCCGGCTGCAGTTGGGCAACGACTCCATCGTTCGTTGGGGGAACGCAGACGAAGGGGAGTTCAAGGCCCAGGTACTGCTCTCGTTGCTGCCCAGACGCGCCCAGGCCTACAACGTCAGCGCGCCTGAATTACCCACCACATTCGGGGAAAAAGGGCAGCGAGACTGAGAAAAACGGGCTCACCGAGAATTTTCCTGGCGTCGCACTTGCGTCACACCCGTCACACCCCCTACTCTCCGGCCGGCTTCCGGCCAGGCAATGTTTCAGCCTCAAGTAGAGGTTGAGGTCGGCCGGATTCCGTACCAGTCGGTGCGCCCCCTCGCGCCGGCGTGAACGAAAGGACGGGCGGCTGTGGCGGCTCCCCAGAACTACCTGGCAGTTATCAAGGTCGTCGGCATCGGCGGCGGTGGCGTGAACGCGGTCAACCGCATGATCGAAGTCGGGCTCAAGGGCGTGGAATTCATCGCCATTAACACCGACGCACAGGCCCTGCTTATGAGTGATGCCGACGTCAAGTTGGACATCGGCCGGGAACTGACCCGAGGCCTGGGCGCCGGAGCCAACCCCGAAGTGGGGCGTAAGGCCGCCGAAGACCACCTCGAGGAGATCGAAGAGGTCCTGCAGGGTGCCGACATGGTGTTCGTGACTGCTGGCGAAGGCGGCGGCACCGGCACCGGCGGTGCGCCAGTGGTTGCCAAGGTCGCCCGATCCCTTGGTGCCCTCACCATCGGAGTAGTGACCCGTCCCTTCGGTTTCGAAGGTCGTCGTCGTCAAGTTCAGGCGGACCAGGGTGTGGAGGATCTGCGCGCGGAGGTCGACACCTTGATCGTGATCCCGAACGATCGACTGCTCTCGTTGGCCGATCGGGAGATCAGCGTCATCGATGCGTTCCGCCAGGCCGACCATGTGCTGCTGCAGGGGGTCTCGGGCATTACCGACTTGATCACCACGCCTGGTCTGATCAACCTCGACTTCGCCGACGTCAAGAGCGTTATGCACGCTGCAGGTTCTGCACTGATGGGCATCGGTTCGGCTCGCGGTGAAGACCGTGCGATGCAGGCCGCGGAAAAAGCCATCTCAAGCCCGCTACTGGAGGCGGGGATAGACGGTGCTCACGGCGTTCTGCTATCCATTTCTGGCGGCAGCGACCTCGGACTATTCGAAATCAACGAAGCTGCCCGGTTGGTGAGTGATGCGGCGCACCCCGAGGCCAACATCATCTTCGGTGCGGTTATTG
>JAQCBM010000365.1 GCA_027729865.1 Actinomycetota bacterium | reverse complement strand
CGCACGGCATCGGTGAACACGAACTCACGGTAGCGAGGGAGGTAGCTCCATGGACACACGGCAGTCCTTGATCGACTCCACTCGTGCCCTCGTGGAGGTCGAATCCCCCACGTCCGACATCGACGCCTGCGCTCGGGTGGTCAAACGTGCGCAGGAACTCGCCGGCACCTTGCTGGTCGATCCCGGCCGCATCGAGGACCACGGCGGAAGACCCGTCTGGCGCTGGGGCCCGAACCAGCCGCGGATTCTGCTGCTTGGCCATCTGGACACCGTCTGGCCGATCGGAACGTTGGATCGGCTGCCCTGCCAGGTAGATGGCGACCGCATGACCGGACCCGGCGTGTTCGACATGAAAGCCGGCGTGGTCCAGGGCTGGGCGGCCCTCGCCCTCGCCGGCGCACGGGCCGACGGCCAGATCGGCATGCTGCTGACCACCGATGAGGAGACCGGTTCTCTTGCTTCCCGTGATCTCATTGCCGATGCGATCGCGAAGTGCGCGGCCGTGTTCGTTCTCGAGCCGTCCGCTGATGGAGCGCTGAAAACCCGGCGCAAGGGCACGTCCTGGTACCACCTGAGTTTTGCCGGCCGCGCCGCGCACGCGGGATTGGATCCGGAGAAAGGGATCAACGCATCGGTCGAGGCGGCTCACTTCATCACCGAGGCAGTGACGTGGGCCAACACAGAAGCAGGAACCTCGGTCACGCCCACGGTCCTGGCTGCCGGCACCACGGCAAACACGGTTCCGTCCGAAGCAACACTCACCGTGGACGTTCGCGCCTGGTCTCGCGCGGAGCAAGAACGCGTGGACGAACAAGTTCGCAGCTGGCAACTTCACCATCCCGAGGCCGAGTGGAGCATCGACGGCGGCATCGATCGTGCGGCGCTCGAAGCAAGCGCATCGGCGGACCTTTTCGCCAAAGCGCGGAAGCTGGCGCTCGCCCTCGGCCTTCCCGAAGTCACCGAATGCGCCGTGGGTGGTGCGAGCGACGGCAACCTCACCGCCGCAGCCGGCGTCCCCACCCTTGATGGCCTGGGCGCAGTGGGCGATGGGGCCCACGCCGATCACGAGTGGGCGTCGATCACCGGCATGGAGGAGCGGTCCCGACTCCTGGCGGGAATGCTGCAATCGATGACGAGCGAAGTGACATGAACGACGGACCACTCATCGTGCAGAGCGACAAGACCCTGTTGCTCGAAGTCGATCACAAAGATTCCGACGACTGTCGCAAGGCCATCGCACCCTTCGCCGAACTCGAGCGCGCACCCGAGCACATTCACACCTACCGGCTCACGCCGCTCGGCTTATGGAATGCGCGCGCCGCCGGCCACGATGCCGAGCAAGTGGTGGACACTCTCCTTCGCTACTCGCGCTACCCCGTGCCGCACGCACTCCTCATCGACGTCGCCGAGACGATGGCTCGCTACGGACGACTGCAACTGGCGAACGATCCCGCGCATGGACTGGTGTTACAGGCGATAGATGTTGCAGTCCTTGAGGAAGTGCTGCGCAGCAAGAAGATCGCTCCGCTCTTGGGTAATCGACTTGATGAGACCACGGTCATGGTGCACCCAAGTGAGCGCGGCCACCTGAAGCAAGCACTGGTCAAGCTCGGTTGGCCAGCTGAGGATGTAGCTGGATACGTGGATGGCGAGCGCCACGCGATCGCACTAGACACCACTGATTGGCAGCCACGTGACTATCAAACAGAGGCAGCCGATGGTTTTTGGTACGGCGGCTCTGGTGTTGTGGTCCTTCCGTGCGGTGCGGGAAAGACGATCGTCGGCGCACTGGCGATGGCCCTCGCCCAAGCGACCACGTTGATCTTGGTAACGAACACCGTTGCAGCGCGGCAGTGGCGCGACGAGTTGCTGCGCCGCACATCCCTCACCCCCGACGAGATCGGCGAGTACTCCGGTTCGAAGAAGGAGATTCGCCCCGTCACTATCGCCACGTATCAAGTGATCACCACTAAGCGCAAGGGCATCTACCCGCATCTTGAGGTGTTTGATTCACGCGACTGGGGCTTGATCCTGTACGACGAAGTCCACTTGCTACCCGCACCGATCTTCCGTTTCACCGCGGACATCCAAAGCCGGCGTCGCCTGGGCTTGACGGCAACGCTGGTCCGCGAGGACGGTCGCGAGTCGGACGTCTTCTCGCTGATCGGCCCCAAGCGGTACGACGCACCATGGCGCGAGATCGAAGCTCAGGGGTACATCGCTCCTGCTAACTGCGTGGAAGTGCGCGTAGACCTGTCCGATTCCGATCGCATGACGTACGCAATGGCAGAGCCCGAGGACAAATACCGGCTCGCAGCCTGTACTCCTGAGAAGAACAAACTCGTGGACGAGATCATCGCCCACCATCCAGACGAACAGATTCTGGTGATCGGTCAATACCTGGATCAACTCGCCGAGATCAGTGAGCACCTGGATGCGCCCGTCATCACCGGCGCCACATCGGTCAAGGAACGCGAACGCCTTTTCCAGTCCTTCCGCGATGGTGAGATCAACGTCCTCGTGGTCAGCAAGGTTGCAAACTTCTCGATCGATCTGCCCGAGGCCGCCGTGGCGATTCAGATCTCCGGGACCTTCGGTTCACGGCAAGAAGAAGCGCAGCGCCTCGGCCGGGTTCTTCGTCCGAAGGCCGATGGCCGCACCGCGCACTTCTACTCGATCGTTACCCGCGACACCGTGGATGCTGATTTCGCCCAACACCGTCAACGCTTCTTGGCAGAGCAGGGCTACGGCTACCGGATCGTGGATGCCGACGACGTCCACGCCGGCCGCTGGG
>JAQCBM010000364.1 GCA_027729865.1 Actinomycetota bacterium | reverse complement strand
GTTAACTGCCGATATCGACGCTCGCCTGCGAGCTGCTGGGCACTGCGAGTCCTGAGAAGTGCCAGTTAAGCGCATTGATCAACTCATCATCACTGCCAGTCCTGGTGACGCGATCACCTCGATGGCAATGTCGATTCGAGATCGTCTTCGCACGTCTCTTCTTAGCGACGTATATGCCCTCACGGTACTTCCGTCGCTCAGCGGCGAGGTTCTACCCCTCCAGCAACTTGGTCCAGATGTGCCGACCTCGGCCCTCGTTTATCACTCAAGTTTTGGTGAGCCGGAAATTACGCACCTTCTGCGCCATCGCCGGCAGCGCTTAGGGATGATCTTCCACAATCTGACACCACCGGAATATTTTGAGGCCCATAGCGCTCGTTTCGCCACCGGTTTGCTGTGGGGGCTGCACGAACTCAGCCAGTTACGGGAGCGCTGGTCGGTAGTCATCGCCGACTCTGATTTCAATGCTCGGGTTCTCAGGCAACACGGCTTCTCCGATGTTCACAGCGCGACTCTTGGAGTGAAGACCGATCGTCTGAGCAAGATACCTACGAGGCTTGCACTCACTGCGGACATCTCCGCCAGATTCCCTGATGGGTATCTCATCTCGATCGGGCAACAACTCCCCCACAAACGCGTTGAGATAGCTATCAACACGCTTCACCTTCTTCACCAGGTTCACCAACTCCGCGTTGGACTCGTCATCGTCGGAGCTGCCCGAATTCCCGCCTACTCGTCGGCCCTTCGGGCACTGTGCCACCGTTTACGGCTAGATGACCAAGCTCTCTTATATATTTTCAATCAACTTTTTTGTTGTTCTCTTCACGGGAGCAGTGAGCGACCCCGATCTCGCTACGCTGTTGCGATATAGCCACTGCCTTCTTTTGACGAGTGATCATGAGGGGTTCGGAATTCCTCCGCTGGAGGCCATGGAGGACTTGGTGCCGGTGATCGCCAAGGGAGTGGGTGCTGTCCCGGACACGGTGGGTGGAGGGGGCATCGTGTTGCCCGGCGATGCCGGCCCATGCCTGTTCGCAGAGGCAGTTGCCCGTCTGTTGTCCGACAAAAATCTGCGAAATGACCTCGTGCTTGCAGGTCTCGAACATGTCGACTCCTTTGACGCCGCTGATCGGTCATTCGACGTCGTCGAACTGCTTCAGGACGCCTTCAGGTGAGGATCCTTTACTCGGTCCAGCGATACGGAGCGGAAATCGTCGGTGGGAGCGAGTCTGCGTGTCGGAATTTCGCCGAAAACCTGGTGTCCCGAGGTCACGAGGTCGAGGTCACGACCAGTTGCGCTCGCTCATACGTTGACTGGGCAGACGCCTATCAGCCGGGAACGTCAACCATCAACGGTGTGACGGTCCATAGGCACTCGGTTCGTGATGTTCGGCGTCCCGAGATCTTCGGACCGTTGGACAAGTGGGTACACGAAGGCCCCCACCCCGTGCCGCTCAGCATCCAGCAGCAGTGGTCAAGAGCAATGGGGCCAGATCTGGCCGAGCAACGATCGTGGCTGATCAGGAATTCTGAACGCTTCGATGTTGCAATCTTCATGACGTACCTCTACTCCACTACAACTGCAGGGCTGCCGGCTGTGGCTCGGTTGTTGCCAACGGTCCTTCAGCCCACCGCTCACGACGAACCTCCGTTCCGTATCGGCATCATGGACCCCGTCTTCCGCTTGGCAGACGCCATGCTGTTCTTCACACCTGAGGAACAGGCCGTTGTCGAGAACCGTTTTGGATTCGAACCCACCGGTCGTGTCGTCGGTATGGGTATCGACCTTGGGCCTATCGGCCAACCACAGAGGTTCAGACACCGTTTCAATCTCGGTGGCTGCGACTACCTGTTGTATGCGGGTCGTGTCGACCCGATGAAGGGCGCTATCGAACTTGCGAACTTCTTCATCGCTTTCAAGGAACGTAATCCAGGAGATCTGAAGCTTGTCGTAGCCGGAGAGCAGGTAGTGCCCCTTCCGCAGCACCCCGACATCGTGTTCTCGGGGTTCCTCGATGAGGAGTCCAAACATGACGCATTGGCGGGCTCGCTCGCCTTGGCGCAACCGTCCTATTTTGAATCGTTCTCAATCGTGCTGTGCGAGTCGTGGGTGCAAAGCCGCCCAGCTCTGGTCCAGGCAAACTGCGAGGTCCTGGCGGGACAGGCACGGCGATCTGGTGGCGCGATTCCGTACCGGGGATTCGCGCAATTCGAAGCCGCCCTCCTCCGATTGCTCCGGGATCCGGCCGGTACCGCTGCACTGGGGCGTCGAGGACGTGAGTATGTGGAGCGCAACTATGAGTGGGACACGGTGGTGGCTGGCGTCGAGTCTGTCATCGAGGCGGCCCAGACCCGCTTCGGTCAACGTCGTGCGATGAGGCAGTAGTCAGCCGGGCCGTTGATTGCCTCATGAAGGCTGCTGATCACACCGCGGACAGATGTCTGGAGGTCCTCAAGTTCGGGCTCTGGTGCGAGAGGATTCGCGTACTCCCCTGACACCTCTGCGAACCCAGCCTGTCGCGCAAGGAACTCAAGGAGGTCCGGGTACCAGGGACGTTCATGTGTCGGGTCGATCCAGAAGGTGCCAGAAGCGACTCGGACGTTCTTCGCATTCGGTACTTCAGCGATGAGCAGTCCGCCCGGAACCAGAGCGCGGCAGGCCTGACCAAGAAGATCGACCATGGCCATGAACGGCAGATGTTCGAGAACGTGGAACAGGGTGACCGCTCCCAGTGACTCGTTTGGCTGACGGCGGATCCGTTCGAATATGTCCCCTTGCTCGACCTCCAAACCAG
>JAQCBM010000363.1 GCA_027729865.1 Actinomycetota bacterium | reverse complement strand
GTTCAACTTCGCTCAGAAGGTGTGACGACACAACAACGGTGCGCCCCGTTGCCGCATAGTCCTGCAGAACCGTGCGCATCTCGCGGATCTGGGGCGGGTCGAGGCCGTTGGTGGGTTCGTCGAGTACCAACACATCAGGCATGCCGAGCATCGCTTGCGCGATCCCCAATCGTTGTCGCATGCCTTGGCTGTAGGTGCGGACCTTGCGATCGATCGCGCTGCCAAGGCCAGCGATATCTAGGACGTAGTCGAGGTTCGGATCGATTGACTCCCGACCACTGGCCTCCCAGTAGAGCTTGAGGTTCTCCCGACCGGACAAGTGCGGTAGGAAACCGGGCCCCTCGATGAACGATCCGATGTGGGCGAGCGTCGCGGCACCGGGGAACACCGGCTGGCCGAACACGTACGCGTTGCCGTCGGTGGGGTAGATGAGTCCCATCACCATGCGCATGGTGGTGGTCTTGCCGGCGCCATTGGGTCCAAGTAGACCGAGTACCACACCTCGAGGGACCTGGAAGGTGACATCGCTAACGGCGTGCACGCCGCCCTTGAACTGCTTGGTCAGACCCTCAACAGCTATCGGTACATCAGCAAGATCCGAGCGAGCAGACTTGCGTGTGCCACCCGGACGCAGCAGTCGAACCGCAATCGCAATGAGAAGCGACACCACGATTGCAATCAGCGGCCACAGCCACACAGGTAGACCTGATGCCGAAGTGCTCATCGGCGTGATGGGAAGGGACAGCTCCCCGTCTGTGAGTGAGATCGAATACACGGCAGGACCCGGTGGCATTCGGTACGCCTGGTCCGTTGTGCCGACAACCACGGCGAGCCGTTCACCTGCTGCGACGTCGGTGACGATCGCAGGAAGCTCGACGTCGATTGTGGTGGGCGTCGGACCCACCGAATCGATGCGGATCGGCGCGACCAGTCCTTGTGGGAGTACCGGTCGGTCCGTTCCGCCAATGACGCGCAGGCTGGCGAAGAGCGTGACGTACTCAGTGGGAACATCACTGGAAATGCCGAGGGTGGTAGTCGAGGAACCGATGATCTGCACCGGCTCGGTTAGCGGTTCGGTGACGAAGGTTGCCGATTGGTTCGGTAGCGGGAGTGCGAACAGGCCACTAGCGAGTCCAGCTAGGCCACCGGCACCAGGCAGTGACGACACCGCCGCTGGTACCCCACCCGCCGGCGCCAACACCTGCTGCGCGGGACCGGCGATGGGAACTATGCGCTGGGTTTCACCGAAGATTCCTGGATAGTCCGCGCGGGACAACACGGTGACCTCGGCGTCGTTTTGACCACCGAAGGCGGAAGCTTCAGCAAGGGAGACCTCGAACGCATCATCGATAGGTGCGCCCTCAGCCAAGTGAGCGTCGAACCAGCGCGCGTTTAGTTCCCGGAGCCGCTCGGACTCGCTCACGCCACCGTCGTGGCCACCTGCATGCCACACAACTTTGACGTTCGGGTTGTCAGCAGCGATCTGCTCGGCGTTGGCGTTGATTTGGGCTAGCGGGAACAGCGAATCGGACTGCCCACCACCGAGCAACGTGGGAATCGCAATTCGATCAGTGATGCTCGCTGGTGATGATCGAGCCATGAGTTCGCGAGCTGACTCGGTCAGGACACCGTCGGCGGCGGCTGCTGAGTAGGCCGCGCACCAATCGGGAGCGAAGCGTCCGCAGTCGGTGACCTGACCGTCGTTGGTTGTCAGCCCTGCGCTGAAGAACAGCCCGCTCCACAACTGCTTGAAGACACCAACGTCGCTACTGCCTATCACGGATTGACCGAAGAGCGAGGTCTGCAGATCGTTCCAGGTGATGTCCGCCGAAATCGCATCCACTCGTTCGTCGTATCCAGCCACGAGCAGCGATAACGCACCGCCGTAGGACCCACCGGCAAAGCCGACGCGCGGATCGCCGGAAGCGTCCTGAGTCACTGCATCCTGCGTTGCCAGGTAATCGATCAATGACGACGCATCCGCGACCTCGAAGTCCGGAGAGTTCATCGAGATGAGACCGGTCGAGTTTCCGAACCCACGCGCGCTGTAGGCAAGGACCACGAAGCCCTGATCTACGAGGTACTCGGCGTCGGTGATGACCGACTCCTTGCTGCCACCGAATCCATGGGCAAGAACGATCGCGGGCGCCGGTGTGTTGCTCGGCAAGTACAGATCTGCCTCAAGTTGAACGGGTGTGGAGTCGGTAGCGCTGGCCGGACCGCCGTCGATGGTGAGCGATGTGTCAGGTGCAGCCGACGTGGGTGGGGCGATGAGTAGGCAGAGGGCGGCTCCAGTGAGAGCTAATGACCCGAGCCGGCGCATTCTTCGAGCATAAGTGGACCCTCGCTGTAACGCTTAATCGGCAGGATCACCCTGCCGCAAGTCCTGATTGACCGCATGCCATTCGTAGCCTTCGCCGGTAGGAACCAGAGCCCAAATGAGATCGAATCGATCCTCCGGCCATGCCTTGGGGACCTGGGCGCCGTTGATGAGCGGAAACGATTGGATGAAGCTGGGCATGGTGCCGTGGTGCCAGACGATCAGTGCCGGGTTCGGTGAGTTCCGAAGATCCTCGACGAGTGGCGCGTAATCCTCGGGCACCTCGATCGCTTCGATCTTCAGCCCGAGGCGCTCGGCGGTGGGGAGCGCGGTGTCGTGCTCGCGCTTGCTCTTGTAGCTGCGGCTTGGTGCCGTGGCGATAACTCTCGCGGGTTCGGCTAGGTGCCTACGGGTAGAAGCATTCGCGAACAGCGCGGCGAGAGCACCAGCTCGTGTCCAGCCGCGAACCGAAAGCGAGTGTTCGTC
>JAQCBM010000362.1 GCA_027729865.1 Actinomycetota bacterium | reverse complement strand
TCGGTGGGTTCGGGTAGTCCGATGGGTTTGCCCGAAGCCGTCGCTGCGCGCGCCGGGCCTGGTCCCACCCAGGCCTGGACGATGCCGTCCTCACCGGAGCGGAGTTTGTGGCAGCGCACCCCTAGCGAGCCGCGACCCTTGGCGGGATACGCGGACAACGGCGTGACCTTGGCGGTGCCGAGTTCGGTCCCAGGCAAGGCGCGCGAATCCCCGGCCACGGTCACCACGACTCCGGTATCGAGATCAGGCAACGCTGAAAACGCCACAGCGTGCCCATCTGTGATCTTCACACCTGCCATACCTGCGGCCGATGCGCCTTGCACACGGACCGAGGTCGCCGGGAAATGCAGCAGGTTCCCCGCGGAGGTGATGAAAGCCAAAACGGCCTGCTCAGCGCTCGCTTCGGGCAGGTACGTTGCCCCGATCGCTTCGTCGTCGTCGGCAAGTGACATCACAGACGCCACTGCGGTCCTTGCAGATGGCGGCGGGACGACCACGCGCTTGACCACACCACCCCGCGTGCCGATCGCCAGTGTGGCGGTGCCATCGACCGGGACAAGCGTCAAGGCTCGCTCGCCGGGTTCCAGATCCACGAATGCTCCGAGCGGGGCTCCCGCAGCCAGCGACGGAGTCCCGGCGGTGGGTGGCTGCGCGGGCAGGTCCACAACCTCGAGCAGAACTACGCGTCCCTGCGACGTGACCACGCCCACGCGACCGCGCGTAGTGGCCGGACAAGCGGAGGTGATGACGTCGTGCGGCGCTCTCACGCCTGGATCGCCCGACGTCAAGGCGGCGGTGCGGGCGATGAGGCCGGTACTCGACAGCAAGACAACGCATGGCTCATCGGCCACCTCGATCGAAACCTCCGCCTTGGCACCCGATGCCTTAACGGGAGTGGTTCCTTCCAAGAGCGTGGTCCTGCGGGGTGTTCCCAATGCTGCGCTGACCTCGCCTAGTTCCGCTGAGACGGCCGCTCGCAATGTTGCATCGTCATCCAGCAGGGTGCTGAGTTCCTCGATGCGAGCGCGCAGTTCATCGGCCTCAGTTTCGAGTTCGATGCGGCTGAACTTGGTCAAGCGCCGAAGTGGCATGTCCAGGATGTAATTGGCCTGCACGTCAGTGAGATCGAACACGCCCATGAGTCGGTCTTTGGCTTCCGCGGCATTCTCGCTGGCGCGGATCAGTTCGATGACTTCATCGATATCGATGATGGCGATGAGCAGACCTTCGACCAAGTGCAAACGTTCACTGGCCTTGGTTCGGCGATGGTGACTTCGTCTGCGCACTACATCGAATCGATGCTCCACGAACTGCACCAGTAGATCGCGCAGCCCAAGTGTGTTCGGTTGGCCATCGACCAGCGCCACCGCATTGATGGTGATCGAGTCTTCGAGCGGCGTGAGTCGGTACAACTGCTCGAGGAGTGAGTCCGGATCGATGCCGCTCTTGAGTTCGATCACCAGGCGCAGGCCGGATTGGCCGTCTGAGAGATCGACCACGTCGGAGATGCCTTGGATCTTCTTGGCCTGGACTAGATCCTTGATCCGTTCGATCACACGTTCAGGTCCGACCGTGGCGGGCAACTCGCTCACCACTATGCCTCGGCGACGCGGAGTGATGTTCTCGATAGTTGTCTTGGCTCGCAGGCGGAAGGCACCGCGGCCAGTCTCGTAAGCCTCGCGGATGCCATCGAGCCCGATGATCTCGCCGCCTCCGGGAAAATCCGGGCCGGGCACGAACGCCATGAGTTCGCCGACGTCTGCCTTGGGCTTGTCGATGAGGTGCCGGGCCGCTGCGATCACTTCGGAGAGATTGTGTGGCACGAGGTTCGTGGCCATGCCCACAGCGATACCGCTCGCACCATTCACCAGCAGGTTGGGGAAGGCCGCGGGCAGGACGACCGGTTCGAGTTCGCGACCGTCGTAGTTGGGGACGAAATCAACAACGTCCTCGTCCAAACTTGCAGTGAGTTCCAAAGCCGGTGGTGCCAAGCGAGCCTCGGTGTAGCGCATTGCGGCGGGGCCGTCGTCCGGCGAACCGAAGTTTCCATGACCATCGACCAACGGCAACCGCAACGTGAACGGCTGCGCGAGGCGAACCAGCGCGTCGTAGATAGCCGAGTCACCGTGCGGGTGCAGGCGACCCATGACCTCGCCCACCACTCGAGCGGACTTCACATGTCCACGATCGGGGCGCAGGCCCATCTGAGCCATCTGGAACAAGATTCGTCGTTGAACGGGCTTCAGGCCGTCTCGGGCATCGGGGAGGGCTCGTGAGTAGATGACCGAATACGCATACTCCAGGAAGGAGCCCCGCATCTCCTCTGACACGTCCACGTCGAGGATGCGTGCATCCGCTGGTGGTGTGCGTGTCGACGCCTGTGTGGACGCGCGGGGCTTGGGGCCCACGATGCCTACCGTCCTTCCATCTTTACTGGTCAAGCCGTTGTTGGTCCATCGGAAGCTGGTCCAGCGCCCAGGTGGGTGATTGCCGTCGCTGCCGCCTGGGCACCGGAGCCCAATGCCTTCACCAGATTTCTCTGGTCGGTGGTCCAGGCTGCCAGGAAACCCGCGGAGAAGGCGTCACCCGCGCCGGTGGTGTCCACCACGTGCACCTTGGGCGCGGCAGCGTGGTGACGCTGCGTTGGGGTGTCCACGGTGGCCCCATGGCGACCCTGCTTCATCACGATGACGCCGCTGAAGCCAAGGGCTGTGCGCCAGCGGTCGAGCACCACAGACTCAAGGGTTCGGTCGACGCCGGGGTTTTCGGCCCGGTCGGCCCGGTCGGCCCAGTCAGCACTGCCAGCAA
>JAQCBM010000361.1 GCA_027729865.1 Actinomycetota bacterium | reverse complement strand
TGAACGCACCGATTCAGGGCACGGCGGCGGACATCGTGAAAGTGGCGATGTTGCGGGTGGCCGAATCGATGGACGAGCACCGTCTGGCCAGCCGATTGCTGCTGCAGGTGCACGACGAACTAGTAGTGGAGGTTGCCCCGGGGGAGGTGCCTATGGTCGAGAGCATTTTGCGCGAGCAGATGGCCGGAGCCGCCGATCTGATGGTTCCGCTGGATGTGTCGGTGGGGGTAGGGACCGACTGGCAGAGCGCCGGCCACTGAGGAGCCGGTGCCCCGCAGGGACGCCCAACTGGCTGCTCCCGTACCCTTGGGGGGCTCAGCAACCGCTGGGTTGACCTACGACGCATCGGATTCCCCTCTACATGACTGTTCCTACGACCTCCGCCCCTTCTGCTGCTCCGGCCCAGGTGGCCATCAACGACATCGGCTCGGCTGAGGATTTCCTCGCGGCAATCGACGAGACCATCAAGTACTTCAACGACGGCGACATCGTCGAAGGCACCATCGTCAAAGTGGACCGCGACGAGGTTCTCCTCGACATCGGCTACAAGACAGAGGGCGTCATCCCGTCCCGCGAACTGTCCATCAAGCACGACGTTGATCCGTCCGAAGTTGTGGGCGTGGGCGATTCTGTCGAGGCGCTTGTCTTGACCAAGGAGGACAAGGAAGGCCGGCTGATCCTGTCCAAGAAGCGCGCCCAGTACGAGCGCGCCTGGGGCACGATCGAGAAGGTCAAGGACGAAGACGGTGTGGTCGAAGGCCAGGTCATCGAGGTCGTCAAGGGTGGCCTGATCTTGGACATCGGGCTGCGCGGCTTCTTGCCGGCTTCGCTCGTGGAGATGCGCCGAGTTCGCGATCTGCAGCCGTACGTCGGCAAGACGCTCGAGGCGAAGATCATCGAACTCGACAAGAACCGCAACAACGTTGTGCTCTCTCGCCGCGCGGGGCTTGAGCAGACTCAGTCCGAGGTGCGCCAGACCTTCTTGACCCAACTGCAAAAAGGTCAGATTCGATCCGGTGTGGTCTCGAGCATCGTCAACTTCGGTGCATTCGTGGATCTCGGCGGTGTCGACGGCCTGGTGCACGTGTCGGAGTTGTCGTGGAAGCACATCGATCACCCGTCCGAGGTTGTCGAGGTTGGCCAAGAAGTGACTGTCGAGGTGCTCGACGTCGATATGGATCGCGAGCGCGTCTCGTTGTCCCTGAAGGCAACTCAAGAGGATCCGTGGCAGCACTTCGCCCGAACCCACCAGCTCAACCAGGTGGTGTCCGGCAAGGTCACCAAGCTCGTGCCGTTCGGCGCCTTTGTGCGCGTGGACGAGGGCATCGAGGGTTTGGTCCACATCTCCGAGCTCGCTGAGCGTCACATCGAACTGCCCGAGCAGATCGTGCAGGTAGGCGACGAACTCTTCGTCAAGGTCATCGACATCGATCTTGAGCGTCGGCGTATCTCCCTGTCGCTCAAGCAGGCCAACGACTCTGGCGACACCCAAGGTTCCGAAGAGTTCGATCCGTACCTCTACGGCATGGCTCCTGCATTCGACGAGGCCGGCAAATACATCGGCCCCGATGGCTTTGATCCCGAGACCGGCGAATGGAAGGCCGGATTCGAGGAACAGCGCGCAGCCTGGGAGCAGGAGTACGCCGACGCCCACGCTCGTTGGGAAGCCCACCGCAAGCAGATGGTGGAAGCCCAGGTAGCCGACCAGGCCGCAGCGGTGGAGACCGGAGATGCCACGAGTTACTCCTCCGACACCGGCGAAGCCGAGGGTTCGCTCGCTTCGGACGAGGCTTTGCAGGCGCTGCGCGACAAGCTCACCAGCGAGTAGTCACCACGGTGCGCGTCGGGCTGACCGGGGGGATCGGCTCGGGTAAGTCGACCGTTGCTGCCATGTTCGCCCGTAAGGGTGCGGTTGTGGTCGATGCCGACGAGATTGCGCGACGGATCGTCGAGCCTGGATCACCGGTGCTTGCTCGTTTGGCCGAGGAATTCGGTGCGGACATCGTGCAAGCCGACGGTTGCTTGAACAGAGGTCTGCTGGCGGAGCGGGCATTTGTGAACGAGCGAAACACCCGGCACTTGAACGAGATCACTCACCCGGCGATTCGCGAGTTGGCGGAGTCCGAACTCGCCGATGGTGAGCGAACTGGCGCGGTGGTGATCTACGAAATGCCGCTGTTGGTGGAGACCGGACAGGTGTCACTTGTGGACCAGGTGGTTGTAGTGGATGTCGCGGAGGCGACCCAGATCGAGCGAGCGGTAGCCCGTGGTCTCACCGACGACGACGTTCGTGCGCGGATGGCGCGTCAGGCATCGCGTGCTGAACGCCTGGCAGCGGCCGATCACGTCATTACCAACGACGAGCCATTAGACCGCACGCAATCTCAGGTGGACGTCCTGTGGGCTGAATGGATGCGCTCATGACGCGCCCGGTCACGGATCTGCAGCGAACGGTTGCTCCCTTCGAGGTTGTCTCGGATTTCCAGCCGTCAGGGGATCAGCCACAAGCAATTGCGGAGTTGGCACGACGCATCGAAGCCGGTGAGCAAAACGCGGTGCTTCTCGGTGCGACGGGAACGGGCAAGTCAGCCACCACTGCGTGGTTGGTGGAAAAGCTCCAGCGCCCCACCTTGGTGATGGCGCCGAACAAGACGCTGGCCGCGCAACTAGCGACCGAGTTCCGCGAACTCCTGCCGAACAATGCCGTTGAGTACTTCGTTTCCTACTACGATTACTACCAACCTGAGGCGTACGTTCCGCAGACCGATACCTACATCGAAAAAGACTCCTCGATAAATGAGGAGGTGGAGCGACTGCGC
>JAQCBM010000360.1 GCA_027729865.1 Actinomycetota bacterium | reverse complement strand
ATCCTGGCGGATGTCCTTCGGCCTCCTGGTCACCCTCGTGTGGATCTACCTGGAGTTCCTGCGGATGTTCGCAATCTTGTCCGGTCGCGAGTAACTACGGCAGGGATCGACGCAAGTCGATCAAGATCTTTGCAACGGCGGCGTCTTCGGACGCCGTCGTTCGCATTCTCAAGTAGTCCTGAACCACGATGGTTAGTTGTGAAGCCAACGCGGTCGGGCCCACCAGTGGCAGCGCCGCGTCGCTTGGGCGATCCGGGTCGGGGGTGTATCCCACGATCTCTGAAGCAGCGGTGTTAACGAGTGACATGACTTCATCGGAGATCCTGGCAACGGGAGTTGTTTCCAGGCGTGTCACCACCCGGCGCAGTTCCACGTCGATGGTCGCAGCGTCCGTATCCCCAGGCACCCGAGCACTGTAGAGCGCCTAGGCTTGGCAGATGCACTATGCGGAGTCCGTCGTTGATCTGATCGGCAATACGCCCCTGGTTCGCCTGACCAAAGTGACGCGGGGAATCGTCCCGGACCCCGGGCCGCTGGTGCTCGCCAAAGTCGAATACGTGAATCCTGGTGGCTCGGTCAAGGATCGGATCGCCGTCCGCATGATCGACGCCGCCGAAGAGGCCGGACTGCTGAAGCCGGGCGGCACGATCGTTGAGCCAACGAGCGGAAATACCGGTGTTGGTCTGGCGATGGTGGCCCAGCAACGCGGTTATAAGTGCATATTCGTCTGCCCAGACAAGGTCAGTGAAGACAAGCGCAACGTACTGCGCGCGTATGGCGCCGAAGTAGTCGTGTGCCCCACTGCCGTCGACCCAGAGGATCCACGCTCCTACTACTCGGTCAGTGATCGGCTGGCGCGCGAGACCCCCGGAGGGTGGAAGCCCGATCAGTACTCGAACCCGAACAATCCGCGTTCCCACTATGAAGTGACAGGTCCGGAGATCTGGGCACAGACAGATGGTCGGATCACGCACTTCGTTGCCGGCGTGGGCACTGGCGGCACGATCAGCGGAACAGGCAAGTACCTGAAGGAAGTCAGCAACGGCAAAGTCCGCATCATCGGGGCCGATCCGGAAGGCTCGGTGTATTCCGGTGGCACGGGGCGCCCGTACCTCGTCGAGGGCGTGGGTGAGGACTTCTGGCCCACCACCTACGACCAAGGAATTTGCGACGAAGTCATTGCAGTGTCCGACGCCGATTCGTTCGAGATGACGCGCCGGCTCGCGCGCGAGGAAGGCCTGCTGGTCGGTGGTTCGTGCGGCATGGCGGTTGTCGCGGCGCTACGCGTTGCCAGCAAAGCTGCACCGGACGACGTCGTCGTGGTGCTTTTGCCTGATTCGGGGCGCGGCTATTTGAGCAAAGTCTTCAACGACGAATGGTTGGCGTCGTACGGCTTCCTGCCGCCGCAAACAGATCGCACCGTGGGCGATGTTCTGCGAGGAAAGTCCAGTGAATTGCCGTCGTTCGTTCACACGCACCCAACCGAGTCGGTGGCAGATGCGATCGCGATCTTGCGAGAGTATGGCGTTTCTCAAATGCCGGTGGTGCGTGCAGAGCCGCCGGTTATGGCCGCTGAGATCGTGGGGTCGGTCGTTGAACGCGATCTGCTCGATGAACTTTTCACCGGCAAAGCCAAACTCGCCGACACCGTCGATGCCCACATGTCCGTCCCGCTACCGATCGTGGGTGCGAGCGAATCCGTGCAGGCGGCAATCGATGCGCTGCAACACAGCGACGGTGTGGTGGTGATCGAGGACGGTCGCCCGGTGGGCGTCCTCACCCGACAGGATCTTCTCGGCTACCTAGCCGACTGACACCTCTGGGAGCGCCAGACCGGTGTTCGCGTGGCAGCGATATCCGTTCGGCACCTTGTAGAGGTACTGCTGGTGGTATTCCTCAGCCGCGAAGTACGTGAAGTCCTGCGCCGGAACAATCTCGGTGGTGATGTCCGGATAGCCGCGCGCTGCAATGACGTCGGCGTAGGCAGCCCGCGTGGCCTCGGCTAGTTCACGCTGCGCATCCGTCGTGTAGAAGATTGCACTGCGGTACTGCGTGCCGATGTCGTTTCCTTGACGGTAGCCCTGCGTGGGGTCGTGGTTCTCCCAGAACACCTTCAAGACGTTGTACGTGCTCAGTTCGCTTTCGCGGTAGGCGACGAACACCGTCTCGGTGTGCCCGGTCATGCCGGTGCACACTTCTTCGTACGTGGGGTTCGGTGTGAAACCACCCACGTAGCCAACGGAGGTCGACACCACACCCGGTAACCGCCAGTAGATCTCCTCGGCACCCCAAAAGCACCCCATGGCCAGATAGATCCGTGAGATGTCCGCGCCTTCTGGATCCAGGGGCGTACCGAGGACCGCATGGGTTGGCGGAACGTTGAAGATCGGCTCGCGTCGACCCGGCAACGCGGAATCTGCCTCGACCATTCGTGACTTAGCTCCGAAACCGAACACGGGTCTAGGGTAAACGCTGTGGACGGTTTCAACACGCGGGCGATTCATGCGGGCCAGGAGCCCGATCCTTTGACTGGAGCGGTGGTTCCTCCGATCTATCAGGTTTCTACCTACGCCCAGGACGGTGTGGGCGGGCTGCGTGGGGGCTACGAGTACTCGCGAAGTGGCAACCCGACCCGCACGGCGCTCGAGGAGTGTCTGGCTGCCCTCGAGGCCCCGGAGAACCCCGATGCGCGGGCCCTTGCTTTCGCTTCCGGTTTGGCCGCAGAAGACACGTTGATCCGAACGATCACCGCCCCTGGAGCCCATGCCGTCATCCCCGATGATGCCTACGGCGGCACCTACCGGCTCTTCGCCAAGGTCGCG
>JAQCBM010000359.1 GCA_027729865.1 Actinomycetota bacterium | reverse complement strand
TGTGGGGGTTGTGGTGACGACGGCGTTGTTGCCTCGTGGTTCCCGGTTCGGTGACATCAAACTCACCGGCTATCTCGGATCCGGCGGCTTCAGCGACGTATACGCCGGTCAAGACTCCTCGGGTCGACGACTCGCGGTCAAAGTCCTCCGCCTCACCGGCCTCAACGCCGCCCAGCAAACGCAGCGCGTCCGCCGCGAACAAGCAGCCCTCGCCAGAGTCGATTCCCGTGGCGTCGCAAAACTGATCAGCGCAGACCTCACTGCCGATCAACCCTGGATCGCATCAGAATTCGTCGACGGCCCAACCCTCAAGGAATCCATCGAGACGCAGGGTCCGCTCACCTTTGACGAAACTCTCGGGCTCATCAGACGGCTCGCTGAGATCGTGACCGAGTTGCACGAACTTGGGATCGCTCACCGCGACATCACCCCCAACAACATCATCTTCGGTCCCGACGGCCCCGTGCTGATCGACTTCGGATCCGCGCGCATTGACCTTGAGAACGAAGCAACCGGAAGCATCCTTCTCGCCGGCACACCCGGCTTCACCCCACCGGAAGCAGAAGCCGGACTCGCGGTCGGCAAAAAAGCCGACGTCTACGCACTCGGCCAACTCGCCACCTACTGCCTCAGCAACACCGAACTCCCAGAAACACTCACCCAAGCGAGAGCCACCGACCCCGAGGCCCGACCAACCGCGAACGCACTCGCTGCAAGCCTCACCCCACACGGCACCACCCCTGCACGCAACACCGCACGCAACATCCGCCAACTCCCCCGCCGATACAGAACACGAACCGTTCTCGCCATCGCGTTCCTTGTGTCCACGGCAACAGCAGGCACCGGGTACCTGACTTTCGTTCGTACGACACCGACCCCGACTCTCACGGATCGAGAGCTGTCAGCGCCCTACCTGGCCAACCTCGCCGATCAACCAAGGGCGCATCTTGGGAGCGCGTACTTCAACGATCCTTACATTCCCCCCGGGGCTCAGCTCGAGCGCGCGATGCTCGAGTGGGAATCAGACGATGAGCTTCCCAGCCCGTTCATCAATACAAGAACGTTGGACTCCGTTCGACTCGTTGAGGACGCACTCGTTGGCAAACATGGGTATCTCACCTCCGAAGTTGCACCTCGGATCTTGATTGAAGACTCGGAGGCGTATCCCAAGCGTCCTCAAGTACCTGTTGCAGGCCTGAAGCTGCTCAACGAGCAGCTTCTCCGAGATGCGGAGACCCTCGAGTTCAACTCGGCGCTGTGTCCGATAACGGCTCCCGACCTGGGTTCCTACATCAGCGGTCTCGACCTCTTCATTGTCGGATCGAGTTCAACGTGCGAATTCAACGCCCATCACCTTTACGTCGCGCTTCAGCCCTCAACACGCACGATGTTTCGGCTTCACGGGAATCTCCCTACTCTCGCGAGGTCAGAAGTTGTGGAGTTCATGCTTTCTGGGATTCCTGCACCCGACGAGAATCGTCGCTCCGTTCTCGACTTGTCGATGCTCATCGATGACCAAAACGTCGCTCGCGACATATTCAACGTGATCAACGTTGCACCTGACACCCTTGAGATAACCGGTGTGTTGGACTCCTCATTGACTTTTGGACGTGTCCAGCGGCTCGCGGTACGGCTGAGCCCAGGTCAATCAATCGCACCGTACGCGCAGGGCCACTCAGTGGAGATGTGGGCCCTGACCGATGGCTCGGAGCTGTCGGAAAGCACTGGTGGCGCAATAACCATCGGACGCTTCTCGTTCTACGACGTCGACGACATGGCAGTCGTAACGAATTACATCAACAAAGAGTTGATTGTCGTTCTTGAGCTTCAATGGGACGACGACGCTTTACCGAGCCTCGACATCGTGTGGTCGGGCAACGACGATGATGAGGAGGAGTTCTCATACGCAGACTGGATGTTTCAGTCTTTCGATGACGTCACTCGAACAACCTTCGAGGCAATTGGCCCAGAGGACTATCAAGAAGTTGAGGCATCACTCCTTGAGAGCGGTCAACTGCCTGACGGAGCATCGTTCACGATGTTTGATCGCGAGTTGCTGCTCGCTGATTCGTCCCGTTCGTTCTTCGGCTCGATCGAAGACGATGCGTTCTTCAACTTGGTTCAGATGGGCGACCTCGTTCTTCCGGTCCCGTCGAACCTGAAGGTGACCACGGCATCACTGAACCAGACCACGTATGCAGTTCGAGCTAACCCGTTTGGGCTTCGAGCACGTTTCTTCGATCAGAGCAACTATCGCGAGGTGGTGATTCGCAACAGTGCAGCGGTACTTCCGGGCACCAGTGAGATTCCAACAAGCGCGCTTCAGTCAGTAGACACCAGTTGTCGCACGTATCGAGAGGCCGAGCGATCACTCGGCGGCACATCGCTTTACATGACCCTCGAGGGAAACTGCTTTGACGACGGCATTGGAAACTTTCCTGCCTCCAACGATCGGGCTCGATCAGTTTTTGCACTCGTGCGCCTGCGTCTCGTTGAGGGCTCATACCGAGACCTTCCATTCGACGACAATGGAACCGCCTCTGAGATCCTCTCAATCGATGTCCGGCTCGGATTTTCTGAGGATGCCGACTACGTCGTTCAGCTAGTTGACACACTCAGTTACTACTTTTCCGGGTTGTCGGCGCCAGAGGCACGTGCCCTAATCGGCCAACCCGACTACGACGAAGCGTTCTTCAACTCCGATCGCGAACCGTTTAGCCCATGAGTCCCTCTGCGATCGCAGTGCCCCGAGCCGCACCCGATGACATGGGGTTGTGGTGACGACGGCGTTGTTGCCTCGTGGTTCCCGGTTCGGTGACATCAAACTCACCGGATAT
>JAQCBM010000358.1 GCA_027729865.1 Actinomycetota bacterium | reverse complement strand
TTGTGAGGTGGAGAGCGTCTCGGAGATGGGTGACCACTACTTCGTGCTCGGCCGGGTGCAGTCGCTCGCCGCTGGCGACGGTGGCCCGCTGCTGTTCTTCAAGGGCAGCCTCGGCGGCTTCTCCCCCGCGTGAAACGCCTGGCGGTCTCCGCGATCGCCGATGTCGCCGTCATCGTCGTGTTCGTCGCGATCGGTCGTGGGGAGCACAACTCAGGCAACAGCATCGTTGGCTTACTCGAGACCGCAGCACCGTTTCTGATCGCTCTCGCGATCGGCTGGCTGGCCACCCGCGGCTGGCAAAACCCGACCGGGGTGGGCCGTGGCCTCGGCATCTGGCTGGTCACGATCCTCGCCGGCATGAACCTTCGGCACTACGTCTTCAACGACGGCACCGCAGCCGCGTTCATCATCGTCGCGAGCGCGTTCACGCTGGGGGGATTGGTTGGGTGGCGAGTGGCTGCTCAGCGAATTTGGGGCAGGTCGTAGAACTCTGAGCTCGGCCCGTGGCAGGGTACGGCGAACGATTCGTGCGTTTTGAGAGCCTCTCCTCACGCGTCATCTTGTCGAGGCCAGGTCGTCGATAGACCAATGTCGTCTATCGACAAGCGCTTACGCAATCCATCGGCAAACCATCGGAGTTCGGGTTGCATCCCACTGATCCAACTAAATCCACTTCTTTCGGCGGAAGAGCCAGGAGATCGCCTGTGAAGACAAGCCAACTCTGAAGCCACAGCCACTGGCCCGCTGATCACCCCGAGATCAACCGACACGTCCAATTCCACACCATCAATTGCTCAGATCATTCGATCGGACGGGCCTTGGAACCAGTGGTGCCATGATTGGGCAGTGACGAGTGAGCAGGAACGGTGGAGAGAAAAGATCAGAGAATTGTCAAACGAGGACGTGGCTTCCGACACATTCTCAGACACCTTCAACGTCGTTGACCTCTTCACTGAGGTTTGTGGCATAAAAGAGCCGGCAGTGGCAAACGACATGCAGCGGATTGTTTCGCATGTGCTTCTAACTCCAAGCATGTTTCTCGATTGGGAAGCAGTTCCCCCGGGCACGCGCGGACCGACTAACGCGCAATACGACACGTGGCGCTCAGCCGTTGACTCTTCGGTACAGAACGCACCCGTGAGCCCAGGCGCCGTGATGGCATGCCTGCTCGAAGCGAACAGGCTGCGAATGGTCCATCGGCTCGCAATGATTCGAGCAGCCGACCCGCAAGCAAAAGGTGTGGCGATGAGAGATCGCCATATTCACCGAGCTTCGATTGGACTTCGATTTGCTCTCGACGCCCTACAGGAGTCAATGCCCCAGCTACACCGACTCATGGCGCTCGCGATTGAGGAATACATCCTGGACCTCCGGGTGCGCACGGAAGGTTCGTTATTGCAGAACAGCGAAGGGATGGTTTACGTCGCAATGTCGGAGCTGATGGAGATGGAAGGTGGAAATTACTGTCCGCCATCCCAGTTGGGTAGCGAGTCGACCCTGTGGCTCGAAGGACAGCTGCAGTATCGATATCAACCGTGGTGGTTGGCAGGCGAGACTTTCGCAGGGCACGACCACGAACAAGTTCACCAGCAAGAGAAACAGCACTGGGCTGAAATTTGTCGTCGCCTTCGCGAACAGGGCCATGACACCTCGGCCATCGAGGACCACATCCAACGATGATCCCGCAGCTCCCGAAAGCGCAATGGCCCGACTTCATCGCCAACGAACTAGGAATTGAGCCACAGCAAGGCAGCAAGGGTCCGTGGATGAGTACCGGCGATACACCGATACTCGAATGGTTCGAAGAGGTCGCAGGTCGGCTTGGCATCTCGTCGCCGGGTCACCGAAAGCCCGAACGGATGAAGGTTCTCCTGAGCCACGTAGGAGTGGACTGGGATGCCCGACGCCACTCCTCGCTGGAGACCACCAGCGGTGGCGGCGACAACATCTGCAAAGCGGCGTTTGAGGACTTTTACCGAGGCCTCATTGGCGAAGGCGTGGTGAGGGCTACCACGCCCCCCGCGTGGACGTGGGACGAACAGCTCCTCGCGTTCGATCTCTACCTCAAAGCCGGCTACCGGGACGCGTCGGACGACGACGTACGAACACTTTCGTCACTACTTCGGAGCGCATCAATTCACCCTGGCCACTCACGGAACCCAAGCTTCCGCAGCCCATCATCGGTAGCCCGCAAGCTGTCCGACATCCAGACACATCACCCCACCTACGACGGCAAGAGAACGTCAGGAAGCAAACTGGACGAACGGGTCTGGGCGGAGTTTGGGGACAACCCCGACCACGCACGAGTGTCCTCCATCGCACAGGTGATTCGAACGGCCCTGCACGAGAACACTCCGGTGGCCGAGGACGAGGACGAGATCGCCACGGCGCATGACGAAGGAGTCGTGCGCTTTCGGGTTCACAGGCATTACGAACGGGATAACAAGCTACGCAAGCGAAAACTCGAGCAGGCGATTGCCGCAAACGGAGTTTTGGCATGTGAGGCGTGCGACATGGTGCCAGCCGAGAAGTACGGCGAGCAGTTCGCCGAAGCGCTGGATTGCCACCACATAGTTCCCCTATCCGAAACAGGACAACGCAAGACATCTCTCCAGGACGTTGCACTGTTGTGTCCGACATGCCACCGCATCGCTCACATGGCGAAGCCGTCACCATCACTCTCCGATCTTCAGAAGCTTGCCAGAGCCAAGTTCATCCGGTGAAGAAGGTCGGAGCACCCAACGTTCAATAACCCGCCCGAGCAGCGCGGCTAGAGACGTGACCAAAAAGCCAGTTCAACCAACCTAAGGTCTTGGCGCAATGGCTAATTCGAGTGG
>JAQCBM010000357.1 GCA_027729865.1 Actinomycetota bacterium | reverse complement strand
GTTCGTCGAACCGAGGGCGATGAATTCCTGGTTCTTATGGATTCGATGCCCGGTGCCGAGTGCGAGCATGCGGCCAGTGAGCAAGTTGTCGGTGTAGCCGACTACCAATATGCCGAACGCCGGAAGCATCAATAGCCCCACGTCGGATGCCGCTATCGCTGGAAGTCCAACTGTGGGAAGCCCGGAGGGTATGTCGCCCACCGTCTCGAATATCTCTTGTGGACCGGGAACCAGCGCAGTCACGATCGCCGCAATCGCGATCACGATCAATGGCCACGGCAAGCGTTGAGTACGAAGCACCCACAAGACTGCAGCGACGATCAGCGCCATGCCCAACGGCGCCCACGGGATCGCAGCTGTTGTGACGTTCGAAACAATCGCCTGGAGTTCCTGGACGAAAGTCGATGCACCGCTACGCGTGTCCGTTAACGCGACGATCTGACTGGAGATCATCAGGACGCCCACGCCAGCCATGTATCCGATCAGGATCGGCTTGCCGAGCAGATCACCGATGAAGCCCAGGCGCAGGATGGCTGCGAGCAGAGCGAGTGCTCCGACAATCAGCGCCAACAGTGCGGCGAGGGCTGCGTAGCGAAGTGGCTCGCCACCAGCCAGTGGCGCCAACGCTGTAGCGGTCAGTAGTGCGGTGCTGCTCTCCGGTCCCACTGACAGCAGACGGGAACTGCCGATCAGTGCATAGAGAACGAAGGCGACGACGATCACCCACAGGCCACTCACAGGTGGGAGGCCGGCAAGCGCCGAGTAGGCCATGACCTGCGGCACCAAGTACGCGGTGACCGTGACGCCACCGAGCAGATCCCCGCGCAAGTCCCTGCGGTCGTACGAACACAGCCGCTCGACACCGGGGAGAAGTCGCATACCTCGACGGTACGTGCCGATTACCAGCTCTTGCTACTGATGGGAACGTTCCGTTCCGACAACAACCGAACAGTGCCCCCCGAATCCCGCAGGAGTGTGGTGCTTCTGCCCCAGTACTGCGTGGTGCCGGTGGGTGTCCCCTTACCGATGAACACCGTCATGGTCTTTCCTGGTCCGATTCTCGAATCCACCAGGAAGGGATACGAAGCTCCGAGGTAACTGAGGTAGTACCCATCAAGATTGATCTCCTGCTTCGAGGTGTTCTTGATGACGATGTATTCCTGATTCGCCGCACGTGACTGCTTCTTTGCGGTGACGAACGGGTTGACCTTGGTGATTTTCAACTTGCCTTGAGCGGGGTCGGTGCAATCCAGCACGCACGGCCACTCGAACCACGAGCGCATCGCGGTTGATCGATCGAGTAGGTACGCACCATCACCGATGAATCGATCCGGGGCAGTGTTGGCCAGAAGTGCTGACGGTGAATTCATGTACAGATCGCGTGGACTCGGTTGACCGGGAATGCCCAGGCCCGTGTGCACTACCCGGTAGTCCTCAGGTGTCAGGATCGATCCATCGGGAAAGTTGAACCAACTCGTCAAACTCGAATCACGTAGTAGCCAACCGCTGATGTCCACGGGCTCCAGACCCGTGTTGCGAACGATTACGTATTCGCCATTGGGGTTGGCGTTGTCGTTGCCTTCGGCATTCCAATGGGCGATCACGCTCAGCGAAGCGTTCGGTTGCTCCACGGCTCCACAGAAATCCGGGTTCCAGATTCCGCGGCGCTCCTGTTGCGCCTGCGCGATCATGACGCGGTAGTTGTAGGACAGCGCTGCTTCATCGGCGATCGTGAACCACATGGCCAGGCCGGCCTGCGACAAGGCTGCTTGCACATCGACGTCATAGGCACCCGTCTGGGGATTCCAGGCGAAGGCATAGCGCTGAATTCGATCGTCCAATCCGACCGACGTCTTCTGTAGAGAACGCAATTGCACTGGCCAACCGGGTGGGAGTAGTGCCTTTAGCAGGTCGGTTGCAGCTGCTGCACCGCACATGTCCTCGTCGCGATTCTTGCTGTAGAAGCCGCGTACTTCAGGTGTGTTGATACCGAGGAGGCGGACGGTGACGTAGTCGGTGGCACCATCCTCGATGAATCGAATGGTGTCCCCATCGGCAACCACGTCCACCACGCCGGTTTCCTGGATCGGCACCTGGGTGTAGTTCACGGATGCGAAGTCAGGGAACGGAAAAGGTTGGGTCGGAGACGCGGCGGTAACTCCCGCTGAGGCCAGAGCGAAGAGGGCCACCGTAGCCAGTGTCCCTAGAGCCTTGCTCGCGATCGTCATGGTTCAACTACGGTAACCCGAGAATCAGAGCACTCTTGACCACGCTTCACCTCACGAAAGGTTCGCTGATGGAGGAAAAGACCAAGGAGAATCTGAAGAAGGGCGCTAAAGCGACCGCTCATGGCTTGGGGGATATCGCCGAGGTTGCCGGTCATATCGTCGCGGGAACGGTCAAGGGTGCCGCGGATGGGATCGAATCCGTCTCCGCGCACCGCAAAGAGCAGAAGAAGGACGACGACTAGGAGCCGCGAGCCCGCCGCTCCCGAAGTTGCTTGACGCCGACGATGATCACGGCGATGGATATGCCGAGGATCATCGCCTCGATCAAGCCGGCCTGTCCGCTTGTTACCGCGAGGATGATCACCAGCAGTCCGATGATTCCGGTACCGATAAAGGCGTAAGGAGTCCAACTCGGTTGTTCGGGCTTGTCATCGGGCACGCTGTGAGCCTACGACACGTGAGGCCTACCGCGGGGCCCCCTGACAAACTAGCGACGTGACCGGGCTCTTCTCGACCGCGACGATCGTCGCGGGGCTTGTGATCGCTGCTTGGGCCGCGGTGCTGCTTGTCATGAACAAGCCGGTGGGCCGATCACTTCAATATGGAGTACTCGCTCT
>JAQCBM010000356.1 GCA_027729865.1 Actinomycetota bacterium | reverse complement strand
CGATGCAGCATTCGATGCAGCATTCCTTGGGCGACAGGTTCCAGGGCGCCCGGTACACGTGACGTGGTCTCGTGAGAACGAACTCGGCTGGAGTCCCTTCGGCCCCGCGATGGTGGTGCGTATTTCGAGCACCAGCGACGACACCGGGCAACTCACTTCCTGGTCGTGGGATGGGTTTAGCAACGGCCACTCTTCTCGTCCAAGCACCCTGCCCACGCCCTCGCTGCTTGGCTTCGCTGCACTCGAGGACTCCCCAGCGATCCCGCCATCCGGCGATCCACCGTTGGCGGCTGGTGCGGGCACCGGGCGTAACGCGATTCCGGGATACGACATCGGTGAAGTGCGAGCCGTCGCTCACCGGGCGCTCCAGATGCCGATTCGCGCTTCGGCCATGCGGTCACTCGGGGCACACATGAATGTCTTCGCCATCGAGTCACACCTGGATGATCTGGCTCGCATGCATGACATCGATCCAGTTGAGTACCGTCTTCGTCACCTGTCTGACCCTCGGGCGCGCGCCGTCATTGAGGCCGTTGCATCCGCGTCCAACTGGGGAACCGAACCCGGGACCGATCGAGGTCGCGGTGTTGGGTACGCGCGCTACAAGGGCCTGGGTGCATGGTGCGCGGTTGTCGCTGAGGTCGAGGCAATTGAAGAGGTGCGAGTCACGCAATTATGGATCGCGGTCGACTGTGGCCGGGTGGTCAATCCCGATGGGGTAGAGAACCAGATAGAGGGCGGTGCGATTCAGGCACTGAGTTGGACATTGCGTGAACGCGTGCGGTTCATGGACGGCGCAGTCACCAGCAATACCTGGGAGGACTACCCGATCCTCCGGTTCACCGAGATCCCACCCGTCAGCGTGCTCATCATCGATCGACCTGAGGAGAAGTGGCTCGGCGCCGGTGAGGCTTCCATGGGACCCACGGCAGCGGCACTTGGCAACGCGATAACCGATGCTCTCGGAGTCCGCGTTCGCGACCTGCCGATTACCGGCGATGCGATCATCGCCGCGATGGAGGACTAGTTCTACTAGCCCGGAAAATCCAGGCCCAGATCACGCATCATGACCATGGCTGCGTTACGCCCCGGTGATCCGGTAATCGAACCACCAGGATGGGTAGTGCCACCGGTTTGATACAAGCCAGATATCGGCATCGTGTGTGACGCCCAGCCGGCGGCGGGGCGCAAGGGTCCGCTGAACGGAACTCCCTTGTCACCTCCATGCGCGCAACCGTTGATCATGTGTGGATTCCATCGTTCGATATCCAGCGGACTCTTGACGATACGCGCCTCAATGTTGCCCGGGTTGACGTTCGGCACCGCCGCGGAGATGTAATCCACCATCGCGTCGGCATGCCATTCTTTCGCATCGTCCCAGTTGTCGAACCCGTAAGGCGCCACATGTGATGCAGGCACAAGGATCTTCACCGTGTGCTTTCCCTCGGGTGCTCGTGATGGATCCACGATGCTGGGGGTCGCCACCAAAGTCCAGGCCGAACCTTCCACCGGCTGACGATCGCGAATGGCCCGCCCCTGCTCGACAACCTGGTGCGGCCACAGAGCCAAGCCACTGCTCACAGCGGTGTCTTCAGGGTTCTTGCCAGCGAAGGTGGGAACCTCGTCCATCACCAAGAACGCGGCGAACAGCGGAATGCCGATGTCATATGTATCCACGCCGTAGGTGAACGAATCCCCCCAAGCATCCGCGGGGGCCATATCGATCAGGTGCTTCACGTGGATCGTTGAGAGAACCGCCTCTTTCGCGAGGAACTGCCTGCCGTCGGTCGCCTCCACACCTACGCAACGCCCACCATCAAGCAGAAGTGTGCTCACCATGGTGTCGCAGTAAATCTCTCCTCCATGCTCAGTGATCACAGAGACCAGAGCATCAGTGAGCTTTCCGGACCCACCGAGAGGAATGGTCCAACTGCGCTTTTGGCGACCGCCCATGATCGAATACGGAAGCACTCCTGATCCAGGAAGATCGACTGATCCGAACGTCTGACATGCCTCCCACAAGAGGAACGCCTGGATGTGCTCCTCAGTGAATTCGTGCATGATCACATCAACCGCGCTCAAGGCTCGACGACGACGCCACACTCCCCCGTTCGGCAACTCGTCGAGAAGGGCATCCAAAGGAGGACCCCACCCAATCGGAGTGTTGTTCGCCTGTCCGAACGCACCTTTGGCGCGCTCCCAGTCCTCAAGGAACTCCAGGTAGTAGTCAGCGTCGCGTTGGCTGAAGCGAGCGAATTCGGCGTGGGTCCGCTCGGGATCGAGGTACATGGCGACCTGCTCGCCATCGGGCATCGCGACTCGGGCGACGGGATCAGGGTCGACGTACTGCAGGCCGTGTTGCGAAACCAAACCCAGGGTGTCGTCCTTGATGACCGGATTGGACTGAATGATCGTGTGCCCGGTCGAGCAGGAGTCCATGAAATAGCCAGGAAGATATTCCTCAGTAGCGACTCCACCACCGGGGATGGGGCGAGCGTCGACAACTACTACCTTCTTGCCAGCCTTAGCCAAGTAAGCAGCGGCGATGAGTGCGTTATGCCCAGCACCCGCGACTACTACATCGGCCTCGACGGACTCAACCATTCACCGGCTCCACTTGCCAACGAATGTCCAGCCGAACCCCCGCATCCTTCATGAGGTTCATGACAGGGCAACGCGCTTCGACTTCCTCTACCAACTCATCGAGTTTCGCCTGCGTACTCGGGGAGTAAACGCGCGCCATGAGCTTAACAGTTTGAAAATGTGGTCGAACCGATCGATCTCCACTTCGTCCACGTATATCAATCGTTGCCGCTGCCTCAAAATCAATTCGCTCATAAGGAAACTCAAACTCCGTGGCA
>JAQCBM010000355.1 GCA_027729865.1 Actinomycetota bacterium | reverse complement strand
AGGCGATGGCGTAGGGACTTCCAATCTCGCCGGTCGCACATTGGCAGCACTGATCACCGGGCGCACCGAGGATCCGCTGCTCTCGCTGCCCTGGGTCGATCACCGCTCGCGCGCGTGGGAGCCCGAACCCCTGCGCTGGGCGGCCACCAACGTGGGCCTCAAGGCCACCGAAGCAGCAGACGCAATCGAATCACGCACCGGCAAGGCGTCGATCCTCGGAAGCCTCGTCGGCACCCTTACGGGCCACTAGCCTGATACCGACGACAGGAGAACCTCATGCATCCCCTCGACTTGATCGCATTCGATGACCTGCTCAGCGAGGAAGAGCGAAGCATCCGTGATGTCACGCGTTCCATCGTCGACGACGTTGTCCGCCCCAAGGTGGCCCACTGGTGGGAGGAAGGCGAAGTTCCCGCACGCGAGTTGATGGCCGCCTTCGGTGACGCCGGTCTGCTGGGCATGCACCTGGAGGGGTATGGCTGCGCCGGGACATCGGCCACTTCCTACGGCCTTGCCGCCATGGAACTCGAGGCTGGTGATTCCGGTATCCGCTCGATGGTCAGCGTGCAGGGTTCCCTGGCGATGTACGCGATTCATCGATTCGGCAGTGATGAGCAGCGCGAACGCTGGCTACCGGGTATGGCGAAGGGAAGCCTCATCGGCTGCTTCGGGCTCACCGAGGCAGACGCTGGCTCCAATCCCGCATCGATGCGCACTCGAGCGCGCAAGGACGGCCAGGACTGGGTGCTCGACGGCAGCAAGATGTGGATCACCAACGGCTCGGTGGCAGATGTGGCGATCGTGTGGGCGCAGACCGACGATGGCGTCCGCGGCTTCTTGGTCCCCACGGACACACCAGGATTTCAGGCGAATGTGGTGCACCACAAGGTTTCGCTACGAGCTTCGATCACCAGCGAACTCGTCTTTCGCGACCTGCGTTTGCCGGCAGATGCGGTGCTTCCTGGTGTGAAGGGCCTGAAAGGCCCGCTGAGTTGCCTCAACGAGGCCCGCTTCGGCATCGCCTTCGGCACCATGGGTGCCGCCCGCGAGTGCCTGGAGACCGCGCTGCGCTACGCGATGGAACGCGAGCAATTCGACAAGCCGATCGCCGCTTTCCAACTCACCCAACAAAAACTCGTAGACATGTCCCTCGAACTAGATAAGGGCATGTTGCTCGCCTTGCAGTTGGGTCGATTGAAGGATGCCGAAAAGATCACACCCGAGCAGATCAGCGTGGGCAAACTCAACAATGCTCGAGAGGCCCTAGCGATAGCACGTGAATGTCGCTCTATTCTCGGTGGCAACGGCATCACGCTGGAGTACCCGATTATCCGCCACATGAACAACCTCGAGTCCGTCTTCACCTATGAGGGAACTAACGAGATGCACACACTCGTGATCGGTCAAGCCCTCACGGGGATCTCCGCTTTCCGGTGAGCGGCCCCCTCGAAGGCCTGATCGTCGCGGATTTCTCGCGCGTTCTTGCCGGCCCCTACGCCACGATGCTTCTCGGCGATCTTGGCGCAACAGTGATCAAGGTCGAACGCCCCGGCACCGGGGATGACACCCGAACCTGTTCACCTCCTGTCGATGATCACGGAGATGCCACGTACTTCCTATCGGTGAACCGCAACAAGTATTCAGTCGCGTGGGATCTCGACGAAGCAGCGGATCGGGCCCGCGCACGTGACCTCGCCGAACGCGCAGATATCTTCATCGAGAACTTCCCTGCGGGCGCGCTTGATAAGCGTGACTTGGGATATGACGACGTTGCATCGATCAATGCCGATGTGATCTATTGCTCGATCAGTGGTTTCGGCCCTGAGGCTGATCTGCCCGGCTACGACCTTCTGGTGCAAGCCATGGGTGGCTTGATGGACATCACCGGCGATACCGAACCCACCAAAGCGGGGGTGGCGATCGTGGATGTCATCACCGGACTGCACGCGGTCAACGCAATCCTGGCGGCACTGCACCATCGCGATCGCACGGGGGAAGGTCAACACCTCGAAGTGACACTGCTGGGATCGCTGCTGTCTGCATTGGTGAATCAAACCGGCTCCGCAGCCATCACGGGTGAATCTCCGGAGCGAATGGGTAATGCGCACCCGTCGGTTTCCCCGTACGAGCCCTACCCCACTGCCGATCGGCCCATCGTCATCGCTGTGGGAAATGATCAGCAGTTTGCCCGACTCTGCGAGGCTCTGCAGCATCCCGACTGGGCAATCGACCCGCGATTCGCCACGAACACTGCACGCGTGGACAACCGTGAGCTACTGCGAACACTCCTGACGGACGCTCTTCAAACGCGCGGCGCCGACGAGTGGCAATCTCTCCTGAACGCTGTGCGCGTGCCGTGCGGACCCATCAACACGGTCAACCAAGCACTCGAACTAGCTGACCGCCTGAACCTCACTCCGATCATCGAAATAGACGGCGTGATGCAAATCGCGAACCCGGTGCGATACTCGAGGACTCCGGTTACGTATCGGCTGCGGCCCCCGCACTTAGGCGAACACTGCATCGACGAAGTGCTCGGTTAAGGCTTCAGCACCTCGCGCAAATAGTCGAGCACTGAAGGATCTTCGATGGTGCTAGGAACCGGCTCATCGCGACCGGCTGCGATACCTCGCATGGTGCGCCGCAGGATCTTGCCCGAGCGTGTCTTCGGCAGCGCCGGCACGATCACCACTTCCTTGAGCGCAGCAACCGGTCCGATCTCGTCACGCACTGATTGCACGATCTGCGCCTGGAGCTCGTCCGCATCTGCATCCACGCCGGCCTTCAACACCACAAACGCCCGCGGAATCTGACCTTTCAGGTCGTCGTGCACCCCGATCACCGCACACTCGGCCACCGAT
>JAQCBM010000354.1 GCA_027729865.1 Actinomycetota bacterium | reverse complement strand
TACTACTCGCCGCTCTCGGACAACGAGTACGTCCGCCGGTATCACTTCATCGAAGGAATAGCTCGCGGTTGGAACGGGGTAGAGATCCAGGACCACACCAAGACCAAGAAGTTCGCCAGCTACGCGACGCCATTCTCCCGCCGCGATGGGGCGCATGAAGCCTTCGACTCACTGTTCAAGAAGTTCCGGAGGAATATCCTGATGGTCTCCTACGCGTCCAACGGCCTTCCCACGATGGACGAGATCATCGAACTCATGCGTCGATATAAGACCGAGGTCGACGTTGTCCCCGTAGAGCATCGCTACTCATTCGGGAACCAGAGCCACAAGGTGAACGACAACAACAACGCTGTGCGAGAGTATCTCTTCATTGGCTACTGAGGAGGTTGGCGGGTGAAGCCATGGCAGTTTGGGAACACGTCGGTACGGTCCGCGACGCGATTGCGTGATGGTCTGATCGTCCTTGCGGACTCGGGGCGCGAGGGGGCACTTCGGGGGCAAGACGGCGATTTGGCTTGGAGAGACATCCTTGGCGAGGCGGGAGTGGTCGAGCTCGGTGACGATCAAACCTACTCAGTGGGCCGGAAGTGGCGCGCCGCTATGTGCCGCTTGGGTTTCCTCTACGACGACGTTGGAGCGGCGATCCAGAGCAAGGTCGGCAAGATGGACTACATCACGCCGAGCGGCCATCGCTTGATCGAGGCCGTGTCCGGGCCGGCCCAGCAGGAGTGCTATCTACGCTCCCTCGCAGGCTTGTGGCTGGACGTTAGTTCGAACCGCCACAAGGTCGCCGGAGACTTCTCTCCACTCCGGCACGTTCTCAGGGTGCTTCGGGAGCTGGAGGCCACGACAGGCAGCAGTGGCATCACCGCTGTGGAGTTCGCAGTCTTTGTTCAGACAACTGATGACACGACCGCCGTGGGCTCAATCGTGAAAGAGATCGTGGCCCACCGCAAGAAGAGAATGGCCTCGGCGAACAAGAAGAAGTTCGACGACGCCGCAATCATCGCCGAGGCCAAAGCTGAAGGCGCGGTGAGTCCCTCCACATATCGCGATTACATGGACATGAACCTTCGCTATCTCAGGGCAACCGGACTGTTCAACGCCTTCGGCAGAGGAATCTCATTGGTCCCGCTCAAGGGCGTGTTGATCGACGGCTTGATCAGCCAGACAACACCACCGGAGAACGTCAATGCGTACTGGGTGCAGCTGACAAACGGCGCTGAATTGCCTACCGACAACAAGGCAAGCGCCGAGAGGGCCCTGGTTTACGTTCGGAAAGAAGCCGAGAAGCGTGGCATCAAGGTCAAGGCCGCACCTGCACCCGGAGCAGCGGTCGCGGACATCAGCCGCCTCCGACACGACATCGAACTGTCTTTGGCCCTGGACGACGAGATGCAGTTCTACCGAGACCAGAGGACCGCTTGGGAGGAGATCGCTGAGTTCCTGGCGCTTCTCAACGGCAAGAAGCCGGCGGCCGGCAGCGACATCATCATCCCGTCAAGCGAGGGTCCGGCCTACTTCGAATGGACGCTCTGGCGGGCGTTCCTTGCGATCAACACCCTGGCGAACGCCCCGTTCGAGGCACGAAAGTTCGCGGTCGACCAGGACATGCGGCCGCTAAGCCACGCCCCGGGTGGTGGGCCGGACCTGGTGTTTGAGTTCGACAAGTTCGTCCTAGTCGTCGAGGTCACGCTGAGTACGAGCGTCCGTCAGGAAGGCACGGAGGGCGTGCCCGTACGCCACCATGTGCACTTGGTACAGAAGGAGTACCCGACAAAGCCCGTGTACGGCCTGTTCATCGCACCGAAACTTGCCCCTTCGACCGTCGATACTTTCAAGGCCCGCAAGTGGTACCCGCCCGAAGGTGGAGACGCCGTCGAGGTATCAATCGTGCCAGCCAAACTTCAGCAGTTTCGAGATCTGTTCGTTGCCATGTTCCTTGGCGACGAAGCCACCCCAGAAGTCATGCTCGATGTCGTCGAGAAAGCGATTGACGAAGCAGCGAAGCACGATTCTCCATCGAAGTGGGAGAAGGCAATCGACTCCATCTTCGAGGGGACTGCTGCTGCACTGGTCGCCTGAGCCCTACCGCGTCGAGAGGTCAATCAGACAACCATGACCACCACCGTTCGCCTCCGGCAGGCGAGCAAACTCAGGCGAGCGAGAGTTGCGATGCGCGAGATGTGTTGCACGAATTGGCCCTGCCTACCTGGCGCCCCGCAGGAATGGAACGTGCGACCTCCGGTCTAGGAACTCGCCGGATCGGGGCTGTCACGGCAAATCAGATAAGGGCCAATGCCCGCGCGAAGCCCACGCGCTTTCAGGACGAGGTAGCGATCACATGGGCCGAGGCACCGACTGACGCCGGCGAACAACTGATGAGGCAAATTTCTGAGTTCAGTCCGGGGCTTCGCGTTGCCGCTCTCGCAGAAACCATGGCGAGCATCAAAGGGCTTGAACGACCGGTCGTACTGTGGCGATCCGCTGATGAGGCACACCGATTGCCAAGCCTGAGCACTCCCGAATTGCTGTACACGGCATTCACACGAACGACCTGTCTGCTGATCATCAACCTTGAGCCTGGGACATCTGACCTCGTTCAACGCCTTGTCACCGCGCTCAGCCCCGAACACCTTCTGTTCTGGGACAACCGCGCCATGAACACCTTCGATGATTGGAAGCGTGAACTACAGGCGACGTGATCACACGGGGTTCGTGATCGCACCCTTCTCAGCGCCCTGTGCGAGACGCGCGTACTTGCCGAGCACACCGGTCGTGTAGCGCGGCGGGTTGGGCTGCCAGCCGTCGCGGCGCTTGGCCATCTCGGCCTCGTCGACCAGCACATCGAGCGTGAGCGACGGAACG
>JAQCBM010000353.1 GCA_027729865.1 Actinomycetota bacterium | reverse complement strand
GAGCCGGGTGGGGGCGGACGCGGTGGCATCATCGGCGCCACTTTCGGTCCCGCCATCGTCAGATTCGGTGGTTCCGCCATCGTCAGATTCGGTGGTTCCGCCATCGTCAGATTCGGTGGTTCCGCCGTCGTCAGATTCGGCGGCCGGTAAATCGCTGCCGCTGCCACTCGAGTCGTCAGTGCCACCACAGGCAGCGGCGACGAGTCCGAGCGAGAGCACCAGGGCATTCCAGGTGCGAAGCCTTCTCATTTAGGATCCTCCTACTAGTTGCTATCGGTCGGGAGTTTCTGTTCGAACGCTTTCTCCCGCGGAAGCCGGCTGGAACTCCCCCCGTCACCCACCCGGCCGCGATACAAGTGTTGTAGCACTCAATGACGCATCGCGCCCCCGGTCATTCCGGCCGCTTGGTGGGTTTCCATCAAAGGTGGACCTCGAAGGCGGAATCGACGACATTCCCTCGACAGCGGGACGGCCGACAGAGTCGTAAATCTGAATCGCGAGACGGAGGTCGAGAAGATCGCTGAGCTGGTCGAGATCGGCCGCGCACACGGCCGACAACTTCGCGAGCCGATACCTGATGGTGTTCTCGTGTACTTTCAGTGCTTCAGCAGTCGGTCGAATCTTGGCGTGGTTGCGTAGATAAATCCTCAGTGTCGGGAGTAGCTCTCCGTCGTGCGCCTCGTCGTGCAGCAGGACCGGGCCAAGCAACCCTTCCGCGAACCCGGCAACCTCTCTCTCGTCAGACCCATCGAGGAGCACTCTCAAATGACCGAATTCGAGCGGCAACATCACCGCAACCGGCTTTCCGGCCGCAGAGGCCAAGCGCACCGATTTAGCGACGGCGCGATTCGCGCGAGGGTAGTCGGCCACCCGTTGACACGGACGGGAAACTGCCCCGAAGCCAGTCATACCATCGTCACCCAACTCGGTGAGCACCGCCTCGGCTGCCGTCCTGATGTCCGCCAGCGCCTCGTCGCCAGGACTGGTCAGCGCCCCGAGCAAGAACAGGTGGGCGCTTGAAGTCGTTGTGCTCGCATCGCAACCGACACCGGTGCGGTCGCGCAACGACAGATCGATTCGCTGACGCAAACTCCAAGTGTCCGATGGTTCGGCGTTCGTGTCGCGCTCGAGAAGCAGGACCACGTACAGCCCGCCAAGCTTGATCCCGAATTGATCGGCGCGGCGCATCAGCGAGCTTTCGTCGGCTGACCCTCGAAGCAGGTCATCCAGGAAGTCCGCTCGCATGTCGGCATCAGCGCGCTCCTCTGCCGCTCGAGCGCGCTGCTCGGTCAGAAACTGGAGAGAAATGACCGTCGCACCGTGCTCGGCAACCTTGACGTCGGTGGGGCTGATCCGCTGAGCAAGTTCGGCCACTTCGAGGTAGCCGGCAAGCCGTCCATCGACTCGCAGCGGACAGATCAGCCGTCGAGACTGCAGCCCGACTGGCAGGAACGGCGGCATCATGAGCGACGTCCGTTCAGGCAACAAATCGGTGACCTGGCGTTTAAACCAAGTCGATCGGATGGCCTGCTCCGGCAAGCCGGGAGTCGACTGCGCGCTGTCAGGAGCCCTTCCGACAACAACTTGAAACCCATCGTCGTAGACGGTGACGGGCTTTCGCAGCAGCCTCACCAACCGCTCAACGAGACCCTCGAGGCTTGCCCCGCTCACGAAGCCCTCAGTGAGATCGACATGTGCCCTGTTCAGTTGAGCCAACGTGGCACGCTGACGCTCAACAACTTCGGCCCGCATCGTTGCCCTGCGCATCGACCAAGCATGTCGAATCGCAAACGATGCGAGGCGGGAAAATGTCCGCGCGATCTCTAGCTCGAGTGGCCCCAACTGCTCGTCGTCAGCATCCGAATGGATAAAGACGACCCCAATGACACGACCATCGAACAACAGCGGAACGCCGAGACCGGGATGAGCCGCCCACGGCAGAGCACGTTTCCTCCGGTCGACGCTCTGAAACGGGGCGTGGCCCACCACTACCTGTTTCGTATCCAGCAAAGCTCTGGTGAAACCGTCATGATCGGGGGGGACCGTAAATCCGCGGACCTCGTCGTCACGATCGTGGCCAAACTCGTGCAGCGCCCATCCGTGAAATTGCTCGTCGATGTCTCGGAGGAACACCGCGCACCGGTCAATCGACAAAAGTTCACTCATCCGGCGCACGACCAGATGGAGGATTGCGTCAAGATCGGCCGACTTGGCTGACATCACAGCAACTTCGCTAAAAGCGTCAACTATCGAACGATAGAGATCGCCCGACCTGTTAAGGACGTCCGGGCTCGACGCCACGGCGTCGTCTGGAAAAACTGAGTAGCCAAAATACGAGTTCAAGCTCATACTGGACTCTTCCCCTGCTTGTGTCTGCTTGGTCAAACAACCTTCCGCTGAGTGTCCGCGTCAGCGCCTTCCCCCAAAACGCTCACCTTAGAAGTTCGACACCGAACTCTTCAAAATGTCCCGAGAGACCTAGGAGGCCAGACGGAGCCCCGAGTAAGGCTCTCGCTCCCAACGTTGTAGGTATCCACAAAACATTTCGTTCTCGGTTGTCCACGCACGATCACCGCCGCCGCATCACACGGCTCCCTTCTAACCTGCACCCGGCCCGGCTCCCGTCACCGATCACGCACCCGCGAAGTCAATACGCCGGAGGACTCGCGTCGTCGCTCTCAGCGTCACCGGCGAGGTCGAGAACATGTAAGGCAAAGCGAAGGTCAACGAGGTCGTCGAAACGAGTCGGATCCTTGCCAGACAGTTCCCGAATCCGCGTCAAGCGATACCTGACTGTGTTCTCGTGGACCCCGAGACGTTCTGCCGTCACGCGGTTGCTGCCATTACATTCTATGAATGTCCGAAGGGTGGCCAGCAT
>JAQCBM010000352.1 GCA_027729865.1 Actinomycetota bacterium | reverse complement strand
CACTGTCCAATCACCCGGTAACCCTGCGACTTGAGGCCATTAACGTCGACTTCGATCGCCTGCCGGAGGGTATTGAATGCTGCCCCATAGCTCGTCGACGCATTTTCTGCGACTCCGGGCATGTCCTGGATCTCTGTCGCCTTGCTCATGGGGAGGATCACTTCTGCTGTGTCCGAAAAAGCAATGATAGAGAGCCGGGACTTATCAACTACGAGGGGATCTGAGACGAGGGTTGCATGCAACTCCGGCAGAGACTGGTTGATCGTCTCGATGCCACCGTTGGTTGCCATCGAAGCGGACTCGTCACAGACGATGTAGAACAACATCACTTCTTGTCCGGCGTTTTCCATGGTGTTCCTCCTCGCGATGCACGTTAGTCCTTTTGGGGAAGACCATTGCAAGGGATGTTGAAACAGATCGGACTTTTCGAACCCCGAGAGGCGTGGTAAAAAAATGGGATGACTCCGCGCCTGCTGGCTATCTGTTGGGTAGGCGGAATTCTCTTAACTAGTTGCGGTGGTCCGAGTCCGTATAGGGAGCTCGCGAACGAGTTCCCTACGCTCCCGGATTCGGTTTACTTCGTTATTGATTCTTCGTCGTCCATGAATGCGGACGTACAGGCTCTTGGAGGCGGGCAGGAGTCAAAAATTCGGATCGCGCGCCGTTCCCTCAATCTGCTCCACGAGGCGCTTGGTGCAAGCACGACAACAACCCTGCGCGCTTTTCCGGGTGGGAGACCAGAAAGATGTTCGGCTGGGACTCTGACGCTGGGCCCTGGCGTTCACTCACGAGACCGCTTCGAGCGAGCCGCGGGAGATATTCGAGGAGAGGGAGATACGCCGACCGCGGAGGCACTCAGGGCTGTATCCGCCGACGTCAGGATGCTGGGAGAGCCGGTGACGGTGGTCCTCGTCTCGGACGGCTTGTCCTCCTGCGATGACCCGTGTTTCGTAGCGCAGGAATTGGATCCGGTGACCGACTGGAATTTCATCGCTATCGGGTTTGACTTGCTTGGTGACGGGGCCGAGGAACTTCGGTGCATTGCGGATGTCACCGGCGGTCGGTATTTGAGTGCCGCTGATGGCGCCGAGCTTGAAGCACTCTTCGGTGATCCGAACCAACTCTTTCGGGTGACGGGCTGAGGGAGAAACATGGCAGCCGAAGAGACAAATCAGCGGGCCCACGCGGTGGACCGAGCCGTTAGGATGGCGGGTGCCGGTGCGGCGGGCGGAGTGTGTGGTTTCCTCCTCAGTCGAGTTGTTCAACTTGCTAACCCATCGACTAACTCGGGCCTAGCCTTCACGCAAGGCTTTTGGTTCCTTGCAGTCATCGGTGGTATCGGATCCGGAGTGGCGTGGCAGTCATTTTCACTCGGTGCTCGTCGGCCGAATGCCAAGATGGCGATCGCTGGTGCCGGAGCACTCGGAATTCTTGGTTTCACGAGCGGGTACCTGGCACAGGTGGTGTACTCGGCACTAGTGAGTAATGACGCGCTGCGAAACTGCTTTTCCGAGTTTCGGGCCTCTGGAAGCGATTCGGAACTCAACTGGTGCTTCTCGAGGTCGGTTCGAGGAGCCCGCCTGGTTGGTTGGATGATTGCAGGGGCTTTAGGTGGGGCGGGCGTCGGCGCGTTTTTCTTGTCGCTGCGTCGGGCCCAGAATGCGATTGTTGGTGGAGTCGCTGGTGGAGTGTTCGGAGGGCTGATCTTTGATGCGTTGCCGGCGGTTCTTGGGCTGTCGACGCTTTGGCAATCACAGTTGCTTGCAATTATTTCGGTTGGTGCCGTCATTGGCGCCCTGATTAGCCTCATCGAGACTCTGAGAATCTCGGCCTGGGTCGAGTGTCTGAACGGCGAACTTCGGGGACGGACATTTATCCTTACCGAAACGCTGTCTCGCATTGGCTCTGATCGGTCCGTTGAAGTTCCCGTCATCGGTGATCCCGATGTCGAAGCAATTCATGCCGTTTTTAAGACTTCGCACCGTGGACTGTCGGTTGAGGAAGCCGGCGGAGTCGTGACTGTAAATGGCCGCCACGGCGCGATGAAACTAACGTCTGGAGACGTTGTCCAAGTCGGGTCAACTCAGCTGCGCGTTGGCTTGAAACGAGACCTGCCTTCAGATGATCCGTTCGTCCCGAGTCCCGTGGGAACGTCGTCTCCGACGCAAAAAGCGCCGAAGCAGCGTCCAACTCTGAATCTAAAGCCTTAGTTGTTTTTGGTGGGCAGTCGCGGCCGGCTGCGTGGCGGCGGAGGCGTCGCGTCCGCTCCCCGAAGTTCGCGTGGGCCCTCCGGGATACTTGCCACTCGTCGCTCGCTGGACGAGGGCGGTGCTGGACGGGAGCCGGGTTCGGCCTTGAAGGAGAGTCTGAGTTGAGTCGACCCCACGGTTAGAAGGTCTCCGTCCGAGATTGACCCTGACGATGTGCTCTGGCCGTTGTGTTCGACTGTATGACCCGGCGTGCAATTGAAAGAAGGCGCAGGGTTCCGGGTGATGGTGAGGTGGACTTCCTCGATCTGCCGATCGCCTAGTAGTGGCACCTCAAGTGTGCGCGCCGATCCCACTCGTGCCCTGTCATCGATCACCGGGATGTTGCGGCCCTTGAATTCGCCACTCACGACTTCGATCCAGAGGTGCGTCCGCGCGTTGTCGATGAGCGCAATTAGAGCGGCCATGAGGGTTGCGATCAGCACAAGCGAGATGAGGCGCGCACTAACGGCGTTATCCACCGCCGAGGCAATCGGGTCAAAGAGCGTGCCACCGATTAGTCCTCCAAGCGCACCTCCCGCAACACCGTTTTGAATTCGCTTCTGGGACTTGAGTCCGATGGTTACCGCGAGCCCAGCGAGACCGCCTGCGATGAGCCACCCGACCATTCTGGGTAGTTGGGGGGCGGAGGGGCTGGA
>JAQCBM010000351.1 GCA_027729865.1 Actinomycetota bacterium | reverse complement strand
GCCGCTACCGCGGTGATTTCGAGGAGCGCCTGAAGAAGGTCCTCAAGGAGATCAAGACCCGCGGCGACATCGTGTTGTTCATCGACGAGATGCACACGCTGGTCGGTGCCGGCGCGGCCGAAGGCGCGATCGACGCAGCGAGCATCCTCAAGCCGATGCTCGCGCGCGGTGAATTGCAGACCATCGGCGCCACCACGCTCGATGAGTACCGAAAGTACATCGAGAAGGACGCTGCTCTCGAGCGCCGCTTCGCGCCGGTCCAGGTGGATGCGCCCGACGTCGAGCACACCGTGGAGATCCTGAAGGGCCTGCGTGATCGGTACGAGTCGCACCACCGCGTGTCCATCACCGACGGTGCGCTCGATGCCGCAGCACGCCTGTCCGACCGCTACATCTCCGACCGTCAACTCCCCGACAAGGCGATCGACCTCATCGACGAGGCCGGTTCGCGTCTGCGTATTCGCCGGATGACCGCACCGCCGGACCTGCGCGAGTTCGACGATCGCATCGCTGATGTTCGCAAAGAGAAGGAGTCGGCGATCGACGCCCAGGACTTCGAGAAGGCTGCGTCCTTGCGCGATGTCGAGAAGAACCTGCTTGCCGAGAAGGCCGAGCGCGAGCGCGAGTGGAAGGCCGGCGATCTCGACGTTGTGGCCGAGGTCGATGAGAGGTTGATCGGCGAGGTACTCGCCCTGATGACCGGTATCCCGGTGACCGACCTCACCGAGGACGACCTCGAGAAGTTGCGCCGGATGGAGGAAGAACTCCACCGCCGCGTGATCGGCCAAGAAGACGCCATCAAGGCGCTGTCCCAGTCGATCCGACGCACCCGCGCCGGTTTGAAGGATCCCCGTCGTCCGGCAGGCTCGTTCATTTTCGCCGGACCGTCTGGTGTGGGTAAGACCGAACTCAGCAAGACGCTCGCGGAATTCTTGTTCGGTGACGAAGACGCACTCATCGCTTTGGACATGAGTGAGTACGCCGAGCGTCACACCGCTTCCCGGTTGTTCGGTTCGCCCCCCGGATACGTGGGTTACGAAGAGGGCGGCCAGCTGACCGAGAAGGTTCGCCGCAAGCCGTTCAGCGTGGTGCTGTTCGACGAGGTCGAGAAGGCCCACCCGGACATCTTCAACTCACTGCTGCAGGTGCTCGAAGAAGGACGTCTCACGGACGCGCAAGGTCGTGTGGTCGATTTCAAGAACACCGTGATCATCATGACCACCAACCTCGGTAGTCGCGATGTGTCTAAGGGTCTGATGCTCGGCTTCGCACCCGATGGCAACGAGGTCAACGCTTACGAGCAGATGAAGACCAAGGTGCAGCAAGAGCTCAAGCAACATTTCCGCCCGGAGTTCTTGAACCGCATCGACGATGTCATCGTCTTCCACCAGCTCACCGAGGCCGAGATCATCGAGATCGTCGATCTGATGATCGCAAGCCTGGAAAAGCGCTTGCAGGACAAGGACATGGCCATCGAACTCACCCCGGCCGCGAAGTCGTTGCTGGCCGAGCGCGGATACGACCCGACCCTGGGTGCGCGCCCGCTTCGCCGGACGATTCAACGCGAACTTGAGGACCCGCTGAGTGAGAGGATGCTCTTCGGGGATCTGGTTCCGGGTTCGATCGTGCTGGTGGATGTAGAGGGAGAGGGCGATGACCGCACCTTCACCTTCACGCCCACACCCAAGGCCGAACTGCCGGACGTTCCTCCGATCGAGACTGCCGGGCAAGAGTCAGCTCAGGACTAAGCAAGCGATCCCGGAACGGGGTGAGTGGTGACATCTGGACCGCTCATCCCTGGGATTAATGAGTTCGACGGTCCGCGTCGCCGCGTTCCACGCATCGTTTTGTGGCTCCTTGCCGCGGTGATCGTGTTGGGTGCGCTCGTCGGTGCTGCAGGTCTTGTGGGAGGAGTCGGTCCGCTGCGTTCGCTGGGCTTGGTCACGGAGGATCTGCAGCCCGTCGCCTATCGCCCCACCACTAGCGAGCAAGCCATCCAGGTGGCAGTCGCCCTGCCGCCGCGGGGCTTGTGTCCCGACGAGCAGATTCAGGTCGTGGCCTTCGAGCGTGGTGCGCGTGTGGAGATCCAGGCGCAGGTGCAGCGTTCACGAACCTCGGACTGTCCGGTGACCGGTATCGCCGGTGATCAAACCTGGGTTGACGTTGCGCTCGCTTCGCCACTGGGTGATCGAACGGTCATCCGCACGGGTGATCGGCAGCCCTTGCCGCGCCAGTCGGGTTGATCACTCCGGGAGTGAGTAGGACGAACGACGACGTTTTACCAATCCGTCTGCTTCCAGCGATGCCAATGCCCGCTGCGCCTGTTTGGGATCCTCAACAGCTGCAAGCAGCTCATCACGACTGACCGAGGCATGACTATCGCGTAGCAGGTGCATCATTCGACCGCGCGCTTGTCGATCGCTGCCTTCGAAGCGTGGTTGGGTCCGCCGGGGTACGGGATGTTCAGGGGCACCTTCGGCCTGCCAACGACACGAGCGGCGAAGTGGACACGAGCCACACGATGGCTCCTTGCGCGTGCACACGATCGCCCCGAGTTCCATGCTCGCTGCTGCCCACGCGGCACCATCGCTCGCAGCGTCCACCAAGGAAGCAGCTAAGGCCCGCTCCACAGCGGTCAGGTGCGACGCCGGCTCGGCGATGCCCGCCCACGCGCGCGCGATGACGCGACGGACATTCACATCCAGCACCACCGTGGGCTGACCGAAGGCGAACGCGCAAATGGCAGCCGCGGTGTAGTCGCCCACCCCGGGCAGCGAACGCAGCGTCTCTTCGTCGCCCGGCACCTCGTCGCTGAAATCCGATGAGATCACCGCAGCTGCCGCGTGCAGCCGCAAGGCCCTGCGGGGATATCCCAATCGCCCCCAGGCTCGAACTGCAGAGCCGGAAGGCACA
>JAQCBM010000350.1 GCA_027729865.1 Actinomycetota bacterium | reverse complement strand
ACCGAGCGCAAGGAACCGATGTCGACGCCGACTTCCATCGTTGTCGTAACGCTCAACACGTCAATCCCTTCAACCGTGCTGGTCTCGGCCGGCAGTAACGCTCCCTTGAAGATTCGCTGGCGTGTCCGTTGAACACCCGTCTTGGTCTGACCCGTGAGTTCCTTCACTCGAAGCCGGCGCGGCATCTGCGCTGCCAGCCAGGCATAGAAGTCAGCGTCGTCGAGTCCCGTCGACTCAACCTCTTCCAAGTCGGATGAATTGCATCCGGAGGAAGCGCAGACCCCGGCCGACCCATGCAGATGAATCTTGCCGCAGTTCTTGCAAACCCAGAAGGTGCCTGTCGACGCTCGTTGGACCCGGAGTTGCTCAGAGTGAGGGGCTGTCGCCAACATCCATCCGGGTGCGATCGCGGTTCTGAATATCTCGTCAACACAAGCCAGGAGTTCCTTTGGGTCGCACCGACCACTTGCGACCTTGGTTACGTAACTCGTCACCGCGCGCGGTCTGCTATCCGCAATGGCGACATTGTCACGCTCGTTACCTGGGAATCGGCCCGCGATGCCGAGCACACGGACAACTGAACACACCACCTCAAAGGCGACGTCCTCGGGTATCGGCCAGTTTGTGAGGTCAACCCCGGACGGCTGAACGTACGCGAGACGACTCGACTCGATGTCTCGTCCCGCTCGGTCGAAGAGTGCCTCGGCGACCTTCGCAGAAAGCTTCTCACGTTGGCGGGCGACCTCGTTATCCGCCTCAACACTGTCCGAGAGTTTCGACCAGTTCGCTGATGCTGGAGGCGTCCACGCCCGGTACCACGGAGGCGCAGTTGCCGAGTCGCGGCCACCGACTTTCTCGTTCGACGCTTCCGGACCTGCCGGATTTTCGCCAAGTTCGAGCATCGCAGTCGACATCCGCCGGAGGAGTTCTGCCCAAGCGACAGCCCCCGAATTCGCGGACTCGGCCTCCTCGAACTCGGCGACCTTTGATTGGTCCTCGTCGGTTCCCGCGCCTGCCGCAAGCCGGACATACGACATGAACAGCCCCCTATTCGCGTTCATCAGGGCTCCGTAAATGGCGTCCTCGTCAGCGTCGAGATTCTCTCCCGCAGCTCCTCGACGCATGATGTCTGCCCGGTCATGTACGGCCGACAACTGCGACCGCACGAGCTGTCGAACGAGGTCACGGAAGTGATTCAGTTCGCTACCTGCTGCAGTCCTCGCTGCATCGTCTCGACTGTCCGTGAAGACGATCGTCTTCGAATCGTCCACTGTGTCACCCATTGATCGGTGGAGTTGGGTCAGATAGATCTGCGTCGCCTGTGCCAATCCGCTCGTGTGCGCTCGGATCGGGGACCTCACCATCCCCTTGAAGTAATCACTTCCTCGAACCACCCCGGATCGCTGATCACATCGAGGGCAATACGGAGGCAACGACGCAAACTTCCCCTCCAGTTGCGGTGGACCGACCACAACCATGCCATCAGGCTCGCCAATGACCACTCCCGCGGGGCGAATAACCCCAAGAAGCGGGTTGTACGACGCTCCCGAGAATCCCATCGTTTGCTTGGCACCTTCATCGTCGGTGGGGTTCCAAGTGCGGGAAGTGGAGACGAACCCTGGCCGGTACCACACGTAGTCGCAGTGGTTGCGCCTGAAAACCGGAGCACTCCGCTCGACTGGAATGTCAACCGGCGTCGCGGAAAGGAAGAGCCCGTCGCCAATGGCATCGGCCACGAACCCACCAAGGCTGATATCTCCACATTCGAAGCAATACAGGAGGTCGAGAACACGCCCGCCGCACGGACATGTCGTTCTCGGGACAGAAAAGAGTTGACCGATGCCGACCGCCTCGGTCCGTTGTTCCTGGTCGCACTCTGGATTGGTGCAGGCCCAAAGTCCGCGAAGCGTTCGCGCGAACATGTGCGCTCGGAGCGGGATTGCATCGTGGCCGGGTCGCTGTCCCGGAGATTCCTGCTCTGCCAAAAGTTCAAGAACGGCGTCAAGCGCGGTGCCGTCCTGGTCGGGCGTGTCAAAGAGCCGCGTCGAGATCGTCGACAGCGACGTTGCCCTAAATGACTCGCCGTCCCCACATGCTGCCGCAACCGCGTTCGACAAATTGAGAGAATCCGCCACTGTCGACCGCTGGGCCGCGTCAAGATCCCTCATCTCGAGCACCTCGCTTCTCGACAGTGGCAAATCTGCCTGAGGAAGGCGAGGTTGACCTGCTGTGATGAAGAACGACGACTTCTCGACGCCAAAGAAGTGTTCGAGGTAACCGAGACCTGACTCGTTGCCACTGAGCGACGCACTGGTCGCCAGACAACGCAGTTGGGGCGAGTCGTGGTCGAGTCCAAGCCGGTTGAGGAGATTGCGGACCGTCATGGCAACTTCCGAGCCCTGGGTGCCTCGGTAGAGGTGGAGTTCGTCAACGACCAGCGAAAATTCATGTGACTCGTTGGCGGCAAGCCATGCTCGCGTTTGCTCGAAAATTGCGTCCTCGAGATCGCGCATCAACATCGCGTTGAGCATGGAGTAGTTGGTCACCATGATGTCGGGCGGGTCGCTCTGCATATCCCAACGAGTCAGCATTTCGCCTTGACGGGGATCTGGGAACTGGTCCCTGAGATCCTCGTAGGCAGAAATCGCATCAAAGTCAGCCGCGTACGCTTGCAGTTCTCGCCGAACTTGTTTGAAACCCGTTGCTGAGGGCTTGACGGGAAGTTCGCCATTGCCAATGGTCGCGCTCGTGTAGCGACCGAAGTAAAACTGTTTGCCGTGCTGCTGTGACTTGAGCGACCTGATGGCGGCCCGGAGCCGCACAATTTGGTCTTCAACCAGAGCGTTCGTTGGGTAGAGCACAACGGCCCGCATAGCGGACGGCCGCTGTTGATGAAGACGCATCGGCGTCCACGCAT
>JAQCBM010000349.1 GCA_027729865.1 Actinomycetota bacterium | reverse complement strand
GCGGGTGCCGGCCTCTTCGCATCGATTCGCGATCTGTTCGTCGAAAAACGCGAACGGAAGGAGCTGCCAGCGCCAGTCAAGATTGACTTCATCGAGGACCTGCTCGACGACGGGACCTGCATTTGTGGCGCATCACTGGCTGAGGGCACGAGTGGTCACGAGCACATCGCCGAGTGGAAGCAACGTGCCGGTCTCGCAGAGGTCGAAGAACGGTGGATCAGTCTTCACTCTTACGCGGGCCACATGGAAAAGAGCCGGGCAGAACTTGGCGATCAGCTTAATGAACTCCTCACTGGTCGACTGGCAGCGGTTCAGGCTCGTGATTTCATACGGGAGCAACTCAGCGAAGTCAGTACCCAACTGCAGTCACACTCGATTGACGAGATCGGGAAACTCGAAGACGCTCGAGTGAAAGTCGGCAACCATCTAAACGATGAGCTTCGTCGTCAAGGGCGACTAGAAACAGAACTCGCCCGTCTCGGAGAAGCAAAACGTCGGGCGTCAGTCCGCCTCGACAAGGCTCAAAGCGTTGAGGCCAAAGCCGCGCTCGCTCAGCGGCGAGTCGCCGCAACCCGCGAGGCCCTCGACATCCTCGAGAAGATTTTCGATGTCCGGACGCAGCTCACCCGCGCTGCACTGGATCAGGAGATCAAGCGGGTTCACAACTCGATTAGTTACAAACCAGATATTCCATCAGTCAACGAAAGGTTCGAGCTTCAACTTCGACGGGGTGGCAACGATGAACCTGCTGCGAAGAGCAGCGGCGAGAATCAGATCCTCAGCCTGTCGTTCGTCGGAGCTCTCGCATCGAGAGCCCGATCTCGATTTGAGGAGAAATCGAGCGGCGGTGCGGAAAGTGAGCGCGGCGGGATTTACCCAATCGTGATGGACTCACTTTTCGGGCCCCTCGAGGAGAACTATCAGAGCGAGGTAGCAATCGCGCTGCCCCAGCTGACAGAGCAGATTGTCCTGCTCGTTTCAAAGTCTCAGGGCCAGGCCAAGGCTGTCTACGAGCACATCGCGCCGCGAATTGGACGCTCGTACGTGATCAGCTATGTGACGCCAAAACCCGACGCCAAGGTCCAAATGATCACGCTCGGCGATGAGACATACCCTTTGATTGTCCCATCCCCAGACGGTTCGGAATACGCAAAGCTGACGGAGGTGTCATGAGTGGTCGATTCTCGCCCCCGAAAGACAAAGCTGAATTCATCAAGACGCTCACAGGTGATGATTCACCGTTTAACGAGATGCGCGATGTGGTCTTCTTCGCAGCCGCAGTTGGTTACCGCGAGCAGCGCCGAGTGCCTCTGACGGGTAAGGGTGAGGCGATCCGATGGGATGTAATGAAGAATCGGTACGCAACTGAAGAACTCATGGACATGCTCGCAGTTATGCAGGACCCGGAGGATCGTGAGCTTCTCTCACTCGCCCGCCATGACGACCGGATCACCATTCTGGAGGAGTACGCAAACGGTGGTCTCGAGTTCTTGCGCGCACGGATTCACGACGCAGGAGCAGTGTCGCTGCAGTCAGTGTTCGTGCAGCTCATTCAGGAGTATTTGGTGACCGCGGACGGAACGCGGGATGAGAGCGACCTCACTAGCAAGATCCTGAACCTCTAAATCCGTCGTTCGCTCTGGCTGCATCTAACCGCTTATTCGAAGAACGACGCGATGAATGCGGCTTGGTCTTGTGGTTCCTGCTGCTGTGGGGTTGGGACCGCGACCCGATGCGCCATGTGAGTCTCAGCCCCGCTGCGTCGGGCGCGTCGGCTGTACTTCTTGAAGACGGCGTCAAGTTCGGACAGCCAAAACACTTCATCATCCCGAAACTTGAAGTATCGACGGGCGAACGTGAAGTAACCCTTGCCAGGCTGGTTCCGATGTTGACCGATAACGATGCTTGATAGGAGGGGAAGCCCGTTGGAGGCGTCGTGATGGATTTGCTGGCACAACAGATGAGCCAAACGGACGGAAACGGCGTCAAGCTCGACGCATCGCACTGCTTTCGCAGCATCGGAGTACGACATGGTTGTTCGTAGCGCCGCCGCTGCTTCGAGGGCATCTCGCAATTGTTGTGTCGCTTCGTTCCACAGGTCGTCGTCCGGCCAGTTGCTCGGGTCGAAGCCCCAGTCGTTTGGGTGAGAAGTCGCCATTGTCGGCCTCCTTCCGCGTTTTGGTGTAGCAGTGCGGATCACTCGCCGCTGCGGTTGTGTTCGTATCTCTGGCCGAGGCGGGACGTCGGAGTGCGCCGCTTGAGGGGGCCAACAGACGAGACACGGCTCCCGACCGTCACGTTTCGCAGCACTCACCGACACTGACGTTGGATCCGAGGGTGTGCCACCTCGTTGCGCAACAAAACGTTGACCCTCCTGCAAACCCTCGCAGTTGAGAGAACGGTGGTATGCCTGTCCGCCAGCGGTGATGTACACGACTTTCGACAATGACTTCGGCCTACACGATGGGCAGAACGATTCGCCGTGCTCCTCGCATAAAAATCCGGCGGTCCAACCCAATTCATCCATAAGCCAACCCCCAGTGAAGGCACTCACTCACTCGTGCGGGAGGTGTCGACCATCAACTCATTTAAGCATTTCTGTCTGCCGCCAGTTGGATCGCACCTTGGCGCGAGCGGGACCGGGCACGTTGATAAGCCGACTAGGAGGAGCTGAAAGCCTGGGCACGCAAGCGAGTTATCGTTCGGGAAGAGCGCCTAGAGGCACAGGCAGGGGGAAACAGACTGCATGGGAATTCTCGTACCACACGACTTCTCTTTCGACGGCCTTAAGAACGACGAAGAAAAGTTCGTCGTCAGAACCCTGCGAGATCGTTTACCGGACGGATGGTATGTCATGCCGTCCGTCAGATTGACGAGTGCTTCTCAGGGCAGAGAAATTGATGTTGTCATTGCTCACGA
>JAQCBM010000348.1 GCA_027729865.1 Actinomycetota bacterium | reverse complement strand
GAAAGGGCACTCGGGTTATCGTCCTGTCGTGCCGACCTACCGTTCCACGCCATGGATCCTCCTGCTCGGCGGAGGTTTCGGGCTGCTCGCTGCATTTCAGTTGACGCTGGAGAAAATCGCGATCATCGGGGATCCCAACTACATCCCCGGCTGCGACATCAACCCGGTGCTGTCCTGCGGATCGGTCATCATCACTGAACAAGCCGAGGCTTTCGGCTTTCCCAATCCCATCATCGGATTGGTCAGTTACACAGTGGTTATCACTATGGGCGTGCTGCTGCTAGCGCGCGTGGAACTCCCGCGGTGGATCTGGCTTGGCCTCAACGCGGGTGCGCTCTTCGGTTTCGCTTTCGTCATCTGGTTGATCGTTCAGAGCCTGTACGTGATCGGTGCGCTGTGTCCTTGGTGCATGGTCGCGTGGGCCGCGACGATTCCGGTGTTCTGGCAAGTCACGGCTGATAACGCTGCCGCGGGTCGGTTCGGCAGAAGCGGTGCCCCTGGGGTGATCGCGCAGACAGTGGCTTCGTTGCGTTGGGTTCTTATCGGAGCGACGTTCTTGGTGGTGTTGGCACTGATCTTCATCCGCTGGATGGATTTCTGGCTGGGAGTCTGATGACTCGAGCGAGCGGTCAGACCCTTCCTCGCTGCTAGTTTCGACTCTATGGACCTCACGATCGAGTTGACTGCCGCCCAGCAAGCTGCGATCGCGGCGCACTGCGCTACCACGGGTCTCACTCAAGAAGATGTGGTTCGTGCCGCTCTTGCGGCATACCTGGCATCGGAGCCCGCCGATGGACACTTAGCGAAAGTCATGAACGACGAGTTGCCGCGGTTTGATGAAGCCTTGCAGCGACTTGGCGAGTAATCAACGATTGTGCTGCTCGTTAGCCCACTGAGGGTGCTCGCGCTCAGCCCATTCGGCTGATACCTCTCCGGTGCGCATTCCCACACGCGCTTCGGCGTCGTTCATCGCCATATAGATATGACCAACAACGACGACGAAAATCGCCAGCGTCAACCAGTCGTGAACGAAAGTCGCGCCTGTTCGAATGTCGTCAGGGAACAGCGAACTAAAGAACATCACTGAGCCGGTGGCAAGCATCACCAGGATCCAGCCAAGGGTGAATGCGGAGTTGAGTTTCTGCCCAGCGTTGAATTTGCCGACCGGTATGCGGCCAGAACGACGATCACGCGCACGCAGCCAGCGCCAGTCGTCGGGGGAGAAGCGGTTAAGTAGGTCAGCGTCGTTTCGGAACGCGCGCGAGAAAAGGGCGAGCACGATCGGAATGGGAAGCACGAAGCCGGCGATCACGTGAATGTCGCTCACTAGTGGCCGGTTACCCACCAGCACGCTGATGTCCGGGAAGTAGAGCGCGGCTGCGGTTGCCAGCAGCACGAAGGTGAGCGCGGCAACAATGCGATGCAGGTAGCGCTCGGCGCGCGTGAAGCGCGGGAGTCGAGTGCGTGCGTCAGACGATGGGTTCGTCGTTACGTCCATTAGACGCTCCTACCCACGCATCGATGTCATAGCCGCGTACTTCCCAGTAACCGGGGATGACGTCGTCGACCACATCGATACGCGACAGCCACTTGATCGACTTGTAGCCGTACATCGGCGCCACGTACATCCGCACTGGACCACCGTGCTCTCGGGTCAACGGTTCGCCGTACATCGTCGTCGCAACAAGAACGTCGTCGCGAAGCGATTGCGCCATGGTGAGTGATTCGGTGTACGCACCATCGAAGGACCAGAAGCGCAGTGCCGTGGCGGAGGAATCCGCACCAGCGGCGATGAGGATGTCGCGCAACAGCACACCGGACCACGGAACGTCGTCCACGCGCCACCCGGTCACGCATTGGAAGTCCTTGGTCATCTGCGTTTGCGGCAGCGCAGCGATGTCTTGCATCGAAAGAGACAGATTGCGGGTGACTTTGCCGCCAATCTCGAGCCGGTACGCGGCTGGATCCATGCTGGGGTAGCCACCGGTGACGGTGTAGATGCGAAAGCCGCCGGCGGCCGGAACGATCGCGCCGAGGCCGGGAACCGTCGCACTCACCGTGGACTGGAGCGCTTCTTGCGCCGGCCTACCAATGAGTACTCCCACGGCACCGACGCCCAGCATCCCGAGGACGACGCGTCGACCAACAGGGGACCCCTGGCGGCGGGGAGGCGTCGTCGTTGACACGGGTGAGGCCGAGTCTGCTGACCAGGTCATGGATACATGAGAACACGAAAATCGGACAACGGCGATGCAGGTGCTCACCTGTGAAGTGGAGCGGGTGACGAGAATCGAACTCGCACAACCAGCTTGGAAGGCTGGGGCTCTACCATTGAGCTACACCCGCGTGGAGCGACCCTATGTTAGCGGCCCTTTGAGCGGGCTTTCTCATACCTGGCGATGTAGGTCTCCACGTCCACAGCTGAGATCGCATCAGCCACAACCTCGAGTGGTAGGTCCTCGAGGCGACGAAAGCGCACGCAGGAAGCGCCTACGTCCATTCGTTTACCCGTTGCGCGGTATGCGGCCTCGAAGTGCTCCCGAGTAGCCGGATCGGCGTAGATCGAATGCAGATAGACAGCCATGTGGTTCTTCTGCGAGGCAAGCGCAGCGAACAAAAGCGGTTGCCCGTTGTAGGTATCGGGATACCGCGATAGGGGGATCTCGTAGGAAATCATCCCCCAGTTCATCGTCTCTTCTATCCCGTGGGGAAGGTTGGCGAGAATGACGTCCCGCACCGCCTCGATCTGAGGCCGTCGATCCTTCGGCAACTCGTCCAGGTAGTCGGCCAGGGTGGTCGCTTCGCTACGCATGGAGGCACGTTACGACGGATGGGGCGCGACCTCTAGACTCTCGCGAAGCCCACGCGGGGCGTAGCGTAGTGGCTAGCGCGCCTGCTTTGGGAGCAGGAGATCGGGAGTTCGAGTCTCCCCGCCCC
>JAQCBM010000347.1 GCA_027729865.1 Actinomycetota bacterium | reverse complement strand
TCGGACGGCGGGGAATCACCACGAACGCGGTGTGCCCCGGGCCGATTGAGACGGGGATGACCGCAGCTGGGTCCGGCGCGAAACCGCGCAAGTCCTGCTAGATCGCCCTGTCTCAAGATCGTTGGGAACGGATTTGTCGGGTTTGGGAACGTGTCCAGTGTTGTCCACCTTTGTCCACTCAGGGCGCCGATTCATCGGCGGTAGTGACGCCCGCGTTCGGGCATCGACCGGGTAGTTCGTGTGGAGCGCTGATGGGCTGCGGTGAACTGCTCGCTGTACGGGTTGGGGTCCCACGTGGTGGCCCCGCCGATGGTGCTGAGATTGCGGAAGCTTGTTGCGATGTTCGTCCCGGCACCGACAAGGGCGACAACGACGTGGCTCAACGCGTCGGCGACGTCGTCGGTGGTGACGGGTCCGCTGGTGGGCGCTGATCCGCCAGTGGGCCGGCCACGACGAAGCAATCGCGTTGCGCGAGGAGCGTGTACGCACTCTCGAGCGGCTCTTGACCGAAGTCCGCTGGGATCTGCGTCGACCGAACCCTGACGTCGAACGTATCGCAACGCGGATCGAACGTGCGCTGCGTTGAGGACGTCGCCTTCCCGACTCGAACACACCCGCCTGACGGCGCAGTCATGTGATGACTCCGCGAATTCCCGGATGATTAGGTGACTCCGGACATCCGCCCCGTGTGACGGGCAGCCGCGGCGTTGCGGTCGATGAAACGCCGTCGAGAGGAACAAGCCGTAGGCGTCTGGCGTGGCGTTGGGTCACGTTGGGACGATTGGTTGATCCGGTAGATTTCCTCACCGGTTCTCCTCATTGACGAGGATTTCTGGATTCCCCGCGGAGACAGCATGGAACAACTCACTCAACTCGAAGTTCCCGAGCACCGTGAGCACAACGGTGCCGGAATCGATGCTGCCGAGACAGTGAATGCGCTGGGGGTCCGGATCCGTGAGCTGCGCAATGCTCACGGGCTGACGCTTCAAGCGCTCTCCAACCTGACAGGTCTGACGGCCTCGATGTTGAGCATGGTCGAACGAGGGCGGACCTCTCCATCGATCGGCAGTCTCATCGCCATCGCGTCAGCTTTGCACGTTCACATGTCCGAGCTGTTCGACGTTCCGACCGAGGTTCCACCGAGGCCTGTTCATCGCGTCGAGGATCAACCGGTGTTCGAGACGGCCACTGGGATGACGCGCCGGCTCGCGTTGAGCGATGACTCGCGAGGTCTCGAACTGGTCTCGAACGTATTCGAGCCGGGCTCCGTGAGTTCAGCCACGCCTGTGCACCACGAGGGCTTCGAATATGGAGTCGTCCTCGAAGGAGAATTGACCGTGGAACTCGAGGGAGAGCGATTCCTTCTTCAACCCGGTGATTCGATCTCGTACGAGTCCACTCGACCACACCTGATATCGAACAATGGCAAAGTTCCGGTGCGGGCGATCTGGGTCAACCTGGACCGCTGACCTGCGGGCAGGCAGCCTCGATTCAGCCACTCGAGCGAACCTTGCCACTCAATCGGACGAGAGCATGATGCGCCAAGCGCCATTTGGGTGTACGCCAGCACTGAAGTGAATGCTGACCCTCGTGCATCAGGCAAAGGTTGCACGATGTGCATTCGGCAGGAAGCTCTGCATGGCTGGCGTCCACTCGGACGAGAAGTCTCCGAGCGAGTTCCGGCTCGCGAATGAAGGGACGTGCCAGCGCTACCAAATCGCAGGTTCCGTCAGCCAGGACACGCTCCATGGTTTCGGTCGTGCGGAGCCCGCCGACGAGGATCACGGGAAGGGTCGGATAAGCACGCTTGACCGCGGAAGCCCACGGAGCAAAGTAGGCCTCGGGAGAGCCGTCCGAAAACAGCCGGTGCACCAAGAGATCCTTGCGGGCCCTGGCCCGGTCGACGTTCACGTAGGTTCGACAGGAGTCTGATCCTTTGGTCATCACACCAACACTCGTTTCGACAGCGTCGAGACCAGCACTGGCCAACGCCCCTACTCGCTCGATCGATTCGGCGAGTTGGAGCCCACCCTCGACAGCATCGATCATGCCGACCTTTGCGGTAACCGGGAAGTCCGGTCCGACGGCGCCCCTCACTCGTGAGAGCAGCTCAGTGAAGAATCTGGACCGACGCTCCGCGTCGCCGCCCCACCGGTCGTTGCGAATGTTGGCGATCGGCGAGGAGAACTCACTGATGAGGTAGCCGTTGGCGCCGTGGAGGTGGACACCGTCGAACCCGGCGATCTTGGCGCGATGGGCTGCGGCGGCGAAAGCGTCGAGTGCTTCATCGATCTCACTTTCGTCGGCCTCGGCGGTGAGGTTGCCCACCAGGGCGTTGGGTACAGGACTGGGAGCCAACGGTGCGACGCTGGCGACGCGGGTCTGGCTACCAGCGTGGGCCAACTGCGCCACGATGATTCCGCCGGCTGCATGGACGGTGTCTGTGAGCCGACGCAATCCTGGGATCAGCGTGTCGTCATGAATGCCCGTCTGGCGCTCGAGATACTGTCCGCGTCGATGCACGTACGCGTGGCCGAGAATGCTCATGGCCACGCCACCAGCGGCCAGGCGTCGGTGAAGTTCAATGAGTTGCGCGGTCACCTCGCCGGACTCGGTGGCCATGGTCTCCGACGTCCCTGCTCGCACCAAACGCGACCTCAGCGTCAAGCCGGCGAGCTGAAACGGGCTGTGGAGCATCGACGAGGCGGATAGTTCATCGGTGAGCGGGTTCATCCGGACACCTCGGGTCGACGCGCTTCGAGTGTGCGGGCTACCCAGTCGGCGACGGCGGGCCGCACGATGTGGTGTTGGTTGTGGCCGCAATGGTCGCCGTCGGGCAAGATCACTGGTGTGACGTCTGCGTTGACAGCGAGGTTGATCGTTCGGTGCGCCTGCTCGAGCGGGATGAGCGCGTCCTTTGCGCCGTGGAGCACATAAAGAGGGCATCGGACGTCACCAATGTCGTCTCGGAGGTCG
>JAQCBM010000346.1 GCA_027729865.1 Actinomycetota bacterium | reverse complement strand
CGATGTACTCATCGGCGTTGAACGGGTGACTGGCGAAGACACCGACGACGGCGTCGGGTGAGAACTCACTCAACTGGAGCCAATGTCGCACGGGAATATAGACGTATGCAGCCGGCCTGAGTTGGAAGTCGAACCTGTTGCCTTCGCTGTCGAGCGTAAAGCCGCCGACTCTTCCTTGTTGAACGAAGACGAATTGTTCACATTCGCGATGGCCGTGGTTGGCGCGGGTTTCCCCAACTGTGACGCCGAAGAGCCAGAAGAAGCGCTTCGGAACGAACGGCAGTGCTGTGAACTCGGCAACTCCGAGTTCCCCTCGTCCATCCGAGTGGGTGAACAACTCTCCGGTAACCGGCTCTTGTCCTGTCGAATTCACGTAATTACTCGCCTCTTCTTTGTGCCGCCGTCGCCAACGTTGGAGACAACTCGATGATGACGATCAAGTCGTTCGAAAAGCGTACGTTGCCGAACTGACCCCAGTCAGGTTGTTGACTAATGAGCCGATCAAACCAGATCCATCGAACACCGAGTTCGTAGACCTCAGAAAGGGCTACGGGATCCGCGGTCCCCGCTGCACGTTCGCTCAACTCGACAAGCCTGAGGATCTCTCGAGGTGGGCTTGTGCCCACTGCGTAGTCGATGCCTTCGATCAGAGAGCGACGCCCAGAGGCAGCGGACGCCTCGAACCACTTGGTGTTGCAGCCAGGCCAGGTTTCGCGGGCATCTCGACAGAATCGGTTCGTCACGAGCAGGTCATTTGGGGCTGAGGCATCGTGGAGTTCCGCACCGATCACGAAAGCCTCAGAACGCACAGCATCGAAGGTGTGTTCCTCCGACTCAAGTCGGATGTTGCCTGCTGCGAGTATCGAGGAATCAAGAACCGTTGACAGCGACGCAACTAGAAACAGTCCGGCAGTCACTCCCCACCACGAGGGTCGGCGGAGGAATACGAGACCGGCGAGACTTGCTCCCGTCAGCAAAGTGACGAGCCTGAGTGCGGTCGTTGATGGCAGGCCAACGTCGAAGAAGTATGAAACTGTCACCATCATCGTGCAGCCCAGCCCGATGAGGGCCGACAGCACGGCCCTCCAAAGTGGGACCACGTTCCTCGGACGCAAGTCGTCAATCACTGACGCGAGTCCCACCGCGGCGACGACGATCACGATCTTCAACGCCGCAGCGAGAAACCACCCCTCGCTCCCCCCTGGCGATGTGATGGTTAACGCGAGAAAGGTGCCTGAGCCCACGGCCCCTAGAACAAATACGCGCAGGTCTGAGTTCCGGCGGAGCACTCGGAGGGAGATGAGTAACGGCGCAACAATCGCTGCGACGGTGAGTAGAGCGCTGGGGACTGAAGGGGAAAGGTTGAACACGGCCTTGAGCCCTGTCGTCAAGGACTCCAGCGGGTGGATGGAGAGGTCGTGGCGGTCGCCCCGAAAGTGGAAGACAATGAATCCGAGGCTGAACCCGACGAGCCCGACACTGTGCACACCGAGATCTCTGTGGCGGAGCTCTCGCACGTGGCTCCCAAGCGCCAGAGCCCCGATCGCGCAGAGGGTGACCACTGCCTGACTCAGTTTCGCTCCGGTGAGACCAAAGAAGCCAACGAGGAGAACGATCGCGTAGGCCAACCTGCTGAGGTCCCCCTGCCGGAACATCCACACTGCAAGACAGATCACCAACATGAACATGGCGCCGAAGACCTCAGAAGGCGACTCAAGTGGGAGAGGCTGACCGATCTGCGGCCCTTTAGCGATGACGCCCACTGTGGTGATTCCCACAACGGCTGCAGGCGCCGCACAGCGATGGGGAGAGAGACGCTTGGCCCAAGCGACTGCAGCGACGAGCACCCCAGAGATCGCGAGAAGTGGAAGCACCCGAGTAATCGAGGCGAACGGGGGAAGGTTCGCCACGGAGTCTGCGAACGCCGCCCAGAGGTGCGGCAACCAGTGGTATGAGAGCGGCTCTTGACCGAGAAGTGGTGAGTGCACGGGCCAGCCACTTTGGGTCGCACCCATGAGTGCCTCGTGATAGACGATGTCATCGTTGATGTCGAGCGGCCCAGACCAGTTCAGGCGGTGACGCAATAAGAAGCTGAGCGCGCCGATGCCCGCTGTGACAGTGCCCAATGCGATCATCCGGATCGATACCCCCCACGGCACGCGCAGGGGCCCTAGGCGATAGCGACGTGTCTGTGACAGCCAGGGCATAAAGCTGATTACCAATGTCATGACGAGAATGAGTCGTGCATCGAACGCTGGCCCGATCACGAGAAACGAGAGGGCCTGAAGGAGAGCTCCCAAGGGGATCGCAAGAGCTAGTGATTCAAGTGGACCCACCCGAGGTTCAAGAAGGGCTGTTGTCAAGGACAGGCCTGAGAGGGCAGCACCGCTGAGCACAAGGGTCGCCCAGAGGGCTTGGGTTGGTGAGAGGCCGAGGATGATGAGGAGGGCGAACGGGATCGGACCGGAGGCCATGAAGCCCCGCAAGGCGAGATTCTTAAGCACGGGGTGACCCCACTCGAAGGTCAATGAGCGGCAGCAATGTTCTCGGAGCTCTCCTGAGGCCAAGGTGAAGTGGTCGACGAAGTCGGCCGGCGAGTATCCGAAAGGCTGGTCCTTTGCGTTCGAGGAAGCGCGGCTCGGAGAGTCGGTCGAGGTACCTGAGGCTGGCAGCGCGACTCAACTCGGTCGGAGCACCAAACTCGGACACCCTTCGGCGCAGAGGGCGTGCTCTCGGAAAGCTGAGGTCATCCCAGAAGTCACATGGGGCCTCTTGTAGCCGGTAGTCAGTAATGCGGCGACGGAAGATCCGGTTGGCGAGCGATTTGTTCCAGAACGTCGGGATGTTGAAGTGCGGGTCAAAGGGAATGGTGTAGTTGGGGCAGATGAATCGGCTCGTTCCATGTCGGGCGAGCACTCGGGAGGCATCAATCACGAGGCCCGCGGGATCTGGAACGTGCTGGAGCACGTTGGTCGCGAA
>JAQCBM010000345.1 GCA_027729865.1 Actinomycetota bacterium | reverse complement strand
GCCCTCGCCGTTCTTCAGCGGAATCACGATCTCTTGCCCAGGGGCGAAGTCGCGGGTCCAATCAGACGATGTGTTCTCGATGCGGAGCTTCTGATCACGGCAGATGAAGTGCAGGTGATCGTTGCGCGTCAACGCGCCAGGCAACAGGTGCGTTTCGCACAGGATCTGGAAACCGTTGCAAATCCCCAGCACCGGCATGCCGCCGTTAGCCGCTTCAATCACCTTCGCCATCACCGGTGCGAAGCGCGCGATCGCACCGCATCGCAGGTAATCGCCGTAGGAAAAACCACCTGGCAGCACCACCGCGTCGACCTTCTTCAGATCGTCATCACCGTGCCACAAAGCAACGGGTGTGCCGCCAGCCACGCTCACCGCACGTGCAGCATCGGCGTCGTCGAGCGAACCTGGGAACGTGACGATCCCGATCCGAGCGCTCACGCGCCCGCCTCGTCGTCGTTCACAACCGTCATCCGGTAGTCCTCGATCACCGGATTGCTGAGTAACTCACTGGCCAACTGCTCAAGCTTCGCGCGCCGCGCATCATCGAGCTCACCATCGATGTCGATCACGAACTGCTTGCCCTGACGAACATCAGTAACCCCGGACAGACCCAACCGCCCGAGCGCGCCCTGCACGGCGCGACCCTGCGGGTCCAAGATCTCCGGCTTGAGCATGACGTCGACTATGACGCGAGCCACGAGCACTCCATCCCTCGAAAATTGCAAATCACAAACGGTGAGAGGGGAAGGGCTTCAGCCTATCCCTGACGAGTCAGTCGGATCCGAATCCATCCATGTGCTCATGGAGATTCCGGCCGCTCACGCCGGGTGGCGGAGGCTCAGTGATTACTCCCGCACCAGAAAATTTGCCCGGCAATTCCTTCGCCAAGGCGATCCGAACCAACTCCGATTCGCTGATGCCGCGGCGCTTGGCCTCCGCAGCAAGGCGGGCTTTGAGCTCCTTGGGGAGATCGACGCTGACGCGGTACATGCCCTTACAGTGCCACACGTGGGCTCCCGTGCATATGACCTCTTTTGGGGCACCGGGCTGCGCGCCACCACCATCGCGCACCGCGTCCTCGACAAGGTCTCCGGCGGCCGACTCATGCGCCGCTTCCCCGGGGGATCGCAGGTTGTCTGGATCACCACCCTTGGTCGCAAGTCAGGTGAGTGGCGGCGCACTCCGCTTCTCGGGGTGCCGGTCAACACCACGCAGTTCCAGGGCTGGGGGATCGCAGGCTCGAACGCCGGTCAAGAGAAGGTGCCCGGTTGGGTCTTCAACGTGCGCGCGAATCCTGACGGACAGATCCAGATCGACGACGACGTCCTTGAGTGCACGTTCACCGAGGTGGATGGCGACCTCGCGCGTGACATCTACGAACGGTTAGGCGACTCGTGGTCGTCGTATCGAATGTACGAGCGCAACATCAAGCGATCGATTCCGATCTTCGTTGCAGCTATTTCAAGCGCTCAGACGGATACAGGCGAACCTTCGTAGGTACCGCTTACGTCGAGAACCTGGAAACGGGTGAACATCTCCTCGGCGTACCAATTGAGTTCGTGCGTGCGGCGCACCACTTCAGCATGCGCGGGTCGGCGGTAGGCGAAGTCCGAGATCGCCTTCGCATCGCGCCAGATGCTGAAAGTTCCCTGCAGCCCTACCGGTGCTTCTCCGATGCCGAGAGTGAACGCAACGCCGGGATCTTCATGTAGGTCGAGCGACACCGGTGGAACCGAGGACCAGAACTTGGTCCACATCTGCGGCTTGATACGCGCACGGGTGATCGCAGCGATCGGTCCTGCGGCAGCCTTGGTGTCCGGAACCGCGAAGGGTTCGCGACCGGACCACTTGCCTCGGCTCACCAGCGGTTGCATGGTGACGGTCAGGCGCTCATCCGCACTGCGCTGCCACGTGCGCGCAACTCGTGATTGATCAAACGCTTGTGCATGGTCGTCATCGACCCAGGTGGTCAGCAGCGCCCAATGATGGGCGTCGGCATCGCGCATCGTGAAAGTCTCACCGGATCCGGTTCCCATAAGTTTCGCGAACTGCAGCCCAGGCAGGCTTCGCACCGCGCGGCGTTGGCTACCCATCCGCAGGAAACTGCGCGCGACGTCCAGGCCCGAGACACCCCACACATCAAGGCGAACGATGGGCGGGTTACTCACCGCTCCAGCGTATGCGCGCGCCACGCGGAAGACACCATGTCCTCAAGTTCATGGGATGAACTCCAATCGAGCCGCTCACGGATCGCCTCCGTTGCCGCAAAGGTGGCGGGCGGATCGCCGGGGCGCCGCGGCGCAACCTCGGCGTTGACGTCGGTTCCGATCACGCCGCTGATCACGTCCATGACTTCGCGAACCGAACTGCCCTGGCCACGCCCCACGTTGAACACGTCCGCTGCTTGGCCGTCTTCGCACAATCGCGCTGCAGCCACGTGTGCTTCGGCGAGATCGACTACGTGGATGTAATCGCGGATGCAGGTGCCATCGGGTGTGGGGTAGTCATCACCGAAGATCTGCGGGCGGCGGCCTTCGTCGAGTGCCGCGAACACCATCGGAATCAGGTTGTTCACGCTGTTGTCGCCAAGATCATCACTGCCGGCGCCGGCAACGTTGAAGTAGCGCAGCGCAATCCAGGACAGGTCCCAGGCCACACCACAGTCGCGTGCAAGCCACTCGCCCACCACTTTTGTTTCCCCGTACGGGTTCTCCGGAACCAGCGGCGCGTCTTCGCGCACTGGGTTCTCAGCTGGCGTGCCGTACACCGCAGCTGACGACGAATACACGAGGTTGCGCACGCCCTCGGCCTTCATTACTTCGAGCAGATCGATCATCCCGCCGACGTTCTCGGTGAAGTACTCCAGCGGCTTTTCCACCGATTCACCTGCTGCCTTGAGTGCAGCGAGGTGGATCACTCCGGAAACGTCGTGCTTGCGGATCGCTGTCGCTACCGCCTCACGATCTTGGATGCGAGCTTTGAC
>JAQCBM010000344.1 GCA_027729865.1 Actinomycetota bacterium | reverse complement strand
CACGACCACCCCGACCGTCAGGACCGCGACGCTGACAAGACCGCTGCCATGCAAGCACTCGGCTGGTCAGTGATTCGCTTCCACCATCAAGACGACTGGGCCGCAAAACTCGCCGAACGCCCCGACGTGTTCGGCCAAGGAGACCAATAGACATGACTTTCGCCGTCGGAACCTTGGTCCGAGCCCGCGGACGCGAATGGGTGGTTCTGCCCGACAGCGACGACACCATGCTTGTGCTGCAACCTCTCGGCGGCACCAGCGACGAAATCGCCGGTGTGATCCCCGACCTTGAACACGTCGAGTCGGCGACGTTCCCACCGCCCACGGTCGCCGACCTCGGCGATGCCCGATCGGCTCGACTGTTGCGCGACGCGCTGCGGCTCGGTTTCCGTGCCAGCGCCGGCCCATTCAGATCATTTGGCCAGATCAACGTCGAACCTCGCCCGTATCAGCTGGTGCCACTGATGATGTCGTTGCGTCTCGACCCAGTTCGCTTGCTGATCGCTGACGACGTCGGCACCGGCAAGACCGTCTCGACGTTGCTCGTTGCCGCCGAGATGCTCGCCCAGGGCAAGGTGAAGCGGCTCGCTGTGCTGTGCCCGCCGCACCTCGCCACCCAATGGCAAGACGAGATGCGATCCCGGTTCCATCTTGATGCGGCGATCGTGTTGTCGTCGACGGCCAGCCGCCTTGAACGGGGCTGCCAGGTGGGGGAGACCCTGTTCGACCGGCACGACATCACGATCGTGTCCACCGAGTACATCAAATCCGACCGGCGTCGCAGCGAGTTCCTCCGCACCGCCCCTGAACTTGTCATCGTTGATGAAGCCCACACCTGCGCCTTCGATGGTGCGACCAAGGGCGGCCGTCAGTTGCGGCATGAACTGCTCACCGGTCTCGCCGCCGACCCGAACCGGCACATTCTTCTCGTCACCGCCACACCGCACTCAGGCAACGAGCAGGCATTTCGCAGCCTGATCGGCCTCCTCGACGACGAGTTCGGCAACCTTCCCGACGACCTGTCGGGAGAGAAGAGCCGGCGTCACCGTGAACGACTCGCTCAGCACATGGTGCAACGTCGCCGCGGCGACCTGCGCCAATACCTCGAGGTCGACACACCGTTCCCCGAGCGCGACGAGACCGAAGTGTCGTACCAGCTCACCGCCGAAGGCCGCGCCCTCTTCGACGCCGCACTCGAGTACGCCCGCGAAGTGGTGCGGGACACAGCGACTGATAAGCGCCGGCAACGAATGCAGTGGTGGTCGATCGTCGCGCTGCTGCGCAGCCTCGCCTCCAGCCCCGCCGCAGCAATCGACACGCTCACTAAACGGTCCATTGCGTCCGATGCGGCAGACGCGAGTGAAGCCGACCGCTTGGGTCGCCAGCATGCCCTCGACCTCGGCGACGAAGAGGGCGAGGAGTTCGACGACGAAACCGGAGGCGGTGTCGTCGAAGATGCCGGCCAGCAAGTCACCAAGAGTTCCAAGCTCGGCAACCTACGAAAACTCGCCGAAGCCATGTCGGGCGCCAAGGACGCAAAACTTACCGGCCTCATCGACATCGTCGGTCAACTGCTCAAAGACGGCAGCAACCCAATCGTGTTCTGCCGCTACATCCCAACTGTCGACTACTACGCGGACGCGCTCGCCAAAGTTTCCGGACATCGAGGTGCGCGGCGTCAGCGGCAAGATCCCGTCGTCCGAACGTGCCGAGATCGTCGCCGAACTCGGTGACCACCCGCGCCGAATCCTCGTTGCGTCCGACTGCCTGTCTGAGGGCATCAACCTGCAACACCACTTTGACGCCGTCATCCACGCGGACCTCGCCTGGACCCCAACTCGTCACGAACAGCGAGAGGGTCGTGTCGACCGGCTTGGCCAGCCGAGCGACCGTGTCAAGGTCGTCACCTACTACGGCGTCGACAACGGCATTGATGGTCTCGTCCTGGAGGTGTTGCTACGCCGCCACAAGGCCATCCGTACCTCCCTCGGCTATTCCGTCCCCGTACCGGGCGATGCCAACGCGGTCGCCGAAGCGATCATCGAAGGCGCACTACTCCGCGAAGGCCGCGGTGCGCAGCTCACGCTCGAAGGCATGGAACCATCGGCGCAGGTCGTGCTCGACAACTGGACCAACGCCGCTGAACGCGAGAAGCGCAGCCGCACCGTGTTCGCTCAGAACACCATCCAGCCGGCCGAAGTCGCTCGTGAACTCGCGGTGATGCAGACCGCCCTTGGCGCATCGGGCGACGTGCGCCGGTTCGTGATTGACGCCCTCCAATCCTCCGGCGCCCACGTCGCTGGCGCCAACCCGGTCAGCATCGACTTGGCCAACACGCCGGTTGCGCTGCGCGACGCCATGAACCTCGGTGACCACACTGCCGTCAACGTGCGTTTCGACCCACCCGCTGGTGACGACGATGTGCTCCTCACCCGAACGCACCCAGCAGTCAGTGGTCTCGCTGCGCACGTGCTCGACAGCGCACTCGACCCGCTGCGCGACGGACCCGCCACCCGAGCAGGCGTGATGCGCACCAAGGAAGTCAGTGCCCTCACCACCGTGCTCGTGTTGCGCTACCGCTTCGACATTCACCTCACCGGCGATGGCGGGCAGCTCCTTGCCGAACAGGCTGCCGTCGTCGCCTACACCGGCACCGGCGACAACCCCACCTGGCTCGATCAGCCCACCATCGACTCCCTACTCGATGCCACTCCCTCGGCCAACGTCAACGAGTATCAGGCAAAGGAGTTCTTCGAGACCGCCGTCGGCAACCTTCCTACGCTCGGTGAAACCCTCGACGAGTTCGCCGATGTAGCAGCCACCACCCTGCTCGATAGCCACAACCGAGTCCGTGCGGCAGTCAAAGCCCGCACCGGCGCCGACAGCGTCGAACCCCGCCGCCCCGTCGACATCCTCGGTGTCTATGTGTTCCTGCCGGGAGGCAACTGATGGCCCGCCGCGACGCACTCTTCACCACCATCCGCACC
>JAQCBM010000343.1 GCA_027729865.1 Actinomycetota bacterium | reverse complement strand
TCTTCGAGAACGTCGCTTTTGGTCTGCGCCGCCGAGGCGTCAAGGATGTCAAGGGTCCAGTCGAGGAGATACTTGAACTCGTCGAGCTTGCACCGATGGCGCGTCGCAAGCCCACACAACTGTCCGGTGGCCAGCAACAGCGAGTAGCTGTTGCGCGCGCTCTCATCAACCAGCCCGACGTCCTTCTGCTCGATGAGCCGCTCGGTGCATTGGATCTGAAGTTGCGCCGAGCCATGCAAATCGAGCTCAAGCGGATTCAAACCGAAGTGGGCATCACGTTCGTGCACGTGACCCATGACCAGGAAGAAGCCATGACCATGGCCGACACCGTCGCGGTGATGAACGCCGGACGAATTGAGCAGATGGGTCACCCTGCGGACATCTACGAACTTCCGCGCACCGTCTTCGTTGCCAACTTCCTCGGTCAGTCCAACCTTTTCGCAGGCAAGAAGTCAGGGACCAATGGCGATCTGATTCTCGTTGAGTCACGTGGGCAGACGTTCGGTGTCCCGCAGGCGCGCAGTGCCACCGACGGTCCGGAGATGATCGTGGGCGTTCGTCCCGAGAAGATGACCATCCTCGATGAGCCCGATGCGCACAAGGTGCCCGAATCGCATAACCGGCTCACAGGTTCGGTGATCGACGTCAGTTACACCGGTGTCTCCACCCAGTACTTGGTGAAGACCGACTGGGGCCAGGACATCACCGTGTTCGAGCAGAACGTACTCGTGGGGGATAGGTGCGATGTTGGCGATCGAGTGATCGTGCACTGGGCCCCCGAGCACAGCTTCGGGTTGGCGGGCTAACCATGGCTGCGGTCATGACGGCGCCTGGGTCGACCGAGCAGGCGCCTCCCGAACGGAAGAAGTCGCGCACCGGTTACTGGCTACTTCTGCCCGGAATGGGCTGGCTCGCAGTGTTCTTCGCGATCCCGTTCATCACGCTGTTTCTCACGAGCCTGCAGGTGCCGGTTCCTGGTACGTCGGGCCAGTACATGCCGGCGTTCAACCTGCTCAACTACCCCGAGGCGTTCTCGGCCTACTCCGAACAGTTCTTTCGCTCGCTCATCTACGCCGGCATTGCAACGATTCTTGCCTTGATCATTGCCTACCCGTTGGCCTACTTCATCGCTTTCCGGGGCGGCCAGTGGAAAGGCCTGCTGCTTGTCTTGGTGGTTGCCCCCACCTTCGCAAGTTTCCTGCTTCGTACCTATGCCTGGCGGACGATCCTCGCCGACGAGGGCCCGATCACCAGCTTCTTCAATGCGCTGAGCCTGTTGCCCGACGATCGCATCTTGAATACCGGCATTGCCGTGATTGCCGGCCTGACCTACAACTTCTTGCCCTTCATGATCCTGCCTCTCTTCGCGGCGCTCGACCGGGTCGACCCGCGCCTGATCGAAGCATCCGGTGATCTGTACGCCCACCCGGCCACCACCTTCCGCAAGGTCGTGTGGCCCTTGTCGCTCCCAGGCGTAGTGGCGGGCACCCTGCTGACCTTCATTCCAGCCTTCGGTGACTACATCAATGCGCAGCTGCTCGGTAGCACCGGTGATCGCATGATCGGTAACGCCATCCAGATCAACTTTATCCAGTTCCGCGACTACCCAACTGCTGCTGCCTTGTCCTTCATGCTGATGGCGCTGATCTTGGTCATCGTCTTCTTCTACATCCGCCGGGCCGGAACGGAGGAACTGGTCTGATGAGATTCATCCGCAGGCACATCCTCACTGTCGTAGCGATCCTCGTGCTCGTTTACTTGTTCATCCCCATTGCCGTTGTGGGTGTCCTCAGCTTCAACAAGCCCGCCAGCGACTACAACACCCAGTGGAACCAATTCAGCATCGACGCTTGGACCAATCTGTGCGGTGTTCCAGCGGTCTGCCAGTCTTTCGGTGTCTCGGTACGCATCGCGCTGCTATCCACGTTGGTGGCGACGATCATGGGCACGATGATCGCCTTCGCTCTGGTGCGCTACCGATTCCGTGGTCGGCAAAGCACCAACCTGTTGATCTTCCTGCCGATGGCCACCCCTGAAGTGGTAATGGGCTCGAGCCTGCTGGCGTTGTTCTTGAATTTGCGCTTCCCACTCGGAATGCCCACCGTCATCATCGCCCACATCATGTTCACCATCTCCTTCATCGTGGTGGCGGTGAAGGCGCGCTTGCAGGGTATGGATCCGAGCCTGGAGCAAGCAGCGCAAGATCTGTACGCCAGCCCGCGGGCCACATTCCGGTACGTGACCTTCCCACTCGTTGCGCCGGGTATCGCTGGCGCTGCGCTGCTGGGCTTCGCGCTGAGCTTCGACGACTTCATCATCAGTTTCTTCAATGCGGGCACCTTGGTCACTTTCCCGATCTACATCTGGGGGGCTGCCCAGCGCGGCATCCCGGTGCAGGTCAACGCCCTGGCCACGTTGGTGTTCATCGTCGCGTTGGCGATCGTGCTCATCGCGCAGTTCGTTGCGTGGCGCAAGCGCAAGGCTCTGGCAGCGTCTACCGCCGAGGCCACAGCGGCCCGCGAGCGCGAACTCAACCCGATCACCGTGGACTCGTTCCCCCGTTCGTAACCCCCGCTCCTAATTCGCCGAACGGGCAGTTTCTGGCCTCCGAACGGGCACTTGTGGCCGTCTGGGACGTACGATGACTACGTCAATACGAATCGCATGAGGGGACTGGTGGGACGACGCGGCGCTCGGTCGCGTCCCGCATAGCGACCACCGAGAGGCAATCCCATGCAATTCGCAACTGCTCCCACCCAGCCAGCGATTGACGCCGTCCAAGACGCCGAGCGCAGCGTCTATTGGCTTGACCGTCCCGAACGTCCCGCCGCACTCCCACCACTAACGCAGAGCATTGATGCAGATCTAGTGATCGTTGGCGCCGGGTTCACCGGTCTATGGACGGCACTTCTTGCCCACGACGTTGACCCGGATCGGGACATCGTGGTGATCGAACGCACCCGTGTTGCCGATGGCGGCACTGGACGCAACGGCGGC
>JAQCBM010000342.1 GCA_027729865.1 Actinomycetota bacterium | reverse complement strand
CGAACGCAGTGTCCGGGCGAACCACAGGTCGCGTTGCCCTCCCAAGCCGAGTTGCTCAAACACCGGATCGAGGGCATCGAGGGAGAACAGAGTCTCGTTGACATCGAGGACTATCACCTTCGGCTTGACCATGGAAACGAGCGTAGAAGGCCGCGCTAGCGCACAATGGCCCAATGGCTGATTCCGCAACATCGATCTACGACCTTTCCTTCACCTCCAACACCGGGGAGGAAGTTCCCCTCAAGGAATTCGAAGGCAAGCCGCTACTGATTGTGAACACCGCGAGCAAGTGCGGCTTCACACCCCAGTACCGGGGCCTGCAGGAGATTTACGAGGAGCTCGGACCGGATCTGGTGGTAATCGGCTTCCCATGCGATCAGTTCGCCCACCAAGAGCCCGGAGACGACGATCAGATCAAGGAATTCTGCGAAATCAACTACGGCGTCACGTTCCCTTTGTCCACCAAGGTCGACGTCAACGGATCAAACACGCACCCTGTTTTCGCCTTCCTCAAGGAGCGCGCTGGTGGGATGCTCGGATCAGCGATCAAATGGAATTTCACCAAGTTCCTCGTGTCACCGGACGGCACCACCGTCAAGCGCTACGCGCCCAAGACCGATCCGCAAATGGTGAAGATGGATGCTGAGGACATGCTCCACGACTGAACACCCGTGCCAGCACGGGAAAATGCCGAGAAACCTTCCCCATTGGCCGAATCCGTGCTTGCCTCAGCGCGTGCGCCTTCGCTTACCTGTCACTCGGTGGAGCGTCGCCGTTGCCGCCGGCGCCCTCGTCATGTCGATCCCAGCCGTGGCTGCAGAGACCGACGTCGAACTCTCGGGTTCGGACGCAGCTCGCCAGACGCCGACGGTGTCGATACCGGTTCGCACCGTCACCAGCCCTGGCCGAGATGGCGAGAACGGCACGATTCTCATGCGTGTAGGAAGGTCAGCGCCGATTCGTGTCATCGTCGATACCGGGTTCTCGGGTTTGATCGTCTTTCCAGGCGCCTGGGATAGACGTCCCGCAGGTGTTCGTCAGTCAACTACTCAAGTCTCCTTTCGCCCCGCGATCCTGGGAAGGGTGCGCGGCGTCAAGGGTTCGGCACCTATGACCTTCAACGGCGTGACAACCACCGTGGACATCCCGTTTGTGGCCGCTACCAACTCCAACGCGTACATCCGCCAGTGGACCAATCAAGGCGTCTACGGACTCTTGGGGGTCGGCACGAAAGGCGCCGGACTGGTCAACCCGCTCTCTGCCCTGCCCGGAGTGCTCGGGCTGCGCTGGAGCATCCACTTCCAGCGGACTTTGGGTGATCGAAGGGGCCGCCCCGGTGAGATCGTCCTGGGAGCAGATCCACCGTTGGAGTCGACTATGTCAATGAACATGCCCTACCTCGGGCAGAACGTGAACGGTGCAGCCTTATGGGACGACCACGCAACACCCGGTTGCTGGCGCTTCGGCCCGCGCCCTGAGGTGTGCCTTCCCACTCAGCTCGATTCCGCCTTCAACATCACGCGAGTGAAGGGAGCCCGATTCCGTTCGCTTCCCACAAATAGCGACGACATTCTGCGATCGGGAACGCTCGTAAGGTGGGCCGAACCCGGATCTGCTTTCACCGGCATCCGCTACCGGGCCGGCAATCGGGCATCGGTCAATCTCACTCGAGTGATCCCGCGGGGTAAAGGTCAGATCATCGTCGGCAACGATTTGTACTTCGAGAACGTGGTGACGTACAACACCGTGCTCGGCAAGGTCTACATCAGTGATCCGCGCTAGCCAAACAAGAAAGGGAATGTGATGACCGACATGCCTGAGATCAGCCGCAGGCGGCTCATCCAAGCGGCGGGTGTCGCTGGGATCGCTGCAGCAGGGGCAGCAGCAGCCTCTAGTGCTCCCGCGCTCGCCCAGCAGCCTTTCCGGCCACGCGGACGCCTACGCCGGCGGCCGAACTTTCTGATCATCATGGTCGATGAACAGCGCACAGCGCCGTCTTACGAATCTCCGGCTCTTCGCGCTTGGCGCGCAGCCAACCTACCTGCCCAGCGCCTCATCCGCAGCCAGGGCTTCGACTTCACCGAACACCACATCATGTCCGCCGCGTGCCAACCGAGCCGAGCCTCGATTTACACCGGTCAGTATCCGTCACTGCACGGTGTCTCCCAGACGTCCGGCGCAGCCAAGAGCGCCATCGAAGAAGACCTCTACTGGCTCGAGCCCGGCACCGTGCCCACTCTGGGCAACTACTTCCGTACGGCCGGCTACGACACCTACTGGAAAGGCAAGTGGCACGTTTCCGACGCCGATCTCTACCAACCCGGCTCGTACAACCCCATGCCGTCGTACACCGATGTCGGTGCGAGAGACCGCTACCTCGAGGACATCTATCTCGAGGCCGAGATGCTGGACAAGTTCGGCTTCAGCGGCTTTGTCGGCCCTGAGCCACATGGAAGCAACCCTTTGAATTCCGGCTCCTCAGCATGGTTCGGCCGCGGCCGTGACAAGGTCTACGCCGAGATGAGCGTGGAACAACTCCAGCGACTGCGGAGTTCGGAGAAGCCCTGGTTGCTGGTCGCATCCTTCGTAAATCCACACGACATCACTATCTGGGGCCGATTCACACTGGCTGCATCGGTCGCGGCGCAAGCCCAGGGCACACGAAATGCCTTCTTCCTGCCGCAGCAGCTCGTCGGATCCAACGTTCCCCGAGACTTGTTCACTCCCACCTACCGAGCCTCCGAGAACGAGGATCTCTCCAGTAAGCCAACAGCACAGAGAAGTTTCGTCGAGCAGTATCAATTCGGCTTCCAGCCACTGAACAACGACGAGCAGTACCACCGCTTCTACTACCAGCTCCAAAAGGAAGTGGACGGGCACATAGCGAGCGTTATGGATGCCCTGATGTCTAATCGTCGCCAATACCGAGACACCATCGTCATCTACCTGTCAGATCACGGAGAAATGCTCGGTGCGCATGGTGGAATGTTCCAAAAGT
>JAQCBM010000341.1 GCA_027729865.1 Actinomycetota bacterium | reverse complement strand
GCCACTGTTGCGTTAGTCGCGTTGGCGCTAGTGAGTGGATCGGTTCGAGCTGCGGCTGTGACCGTCAGTTACACGGAGCAGGCTGCCGGGCTCGCGCTCCTCGCCTCACCGACGGTGGCCACGGGTACATACGATGGCGGGTACATCGAGTTCGCCGCTACGTCATCGACGGCGTCGGAAACACTCGGTTTTGAGACTGTCGACACGGCATTGACCGGTTCAGGCCAAGTGTCGATCGTTGGAACGTCGGTGTACCTCGGAAATGGCAGCACTGCGGACAACATTGGCTCGATCGACTCCACGCTGGACGGCGAGGGCGGTGCAGCCCTCAGAATCAACTTCGTCAACTCTTTTCCGAATGCTGGTTTCGAGACGGGCGACTTGACGGGGTGGGAGCCAACCACGAGTCGGGTCAATCTGGGGTCTGACACATTGGGGGGCTTCACGACCATCGACGGCTCTCCCTACCCTGCCGCAGGAACGAATTGCACCGTGTCGAACGATGACCGTGCGCCATCGACGTTGGGTAACTACACCGTCTCGACGATCACTTCAGACAAGTTCGAGGGCAGTTACGCGCTTGAGTTGGAATCCACTGGCATCACGACCGCCTCTGGTGGCGACGTTGTGCACGGTCCCGCGGTGGTGTCCTCCGCATTTGAAGCGTCAGCGAGCGACAAGATCTACTTCCACTGGCGCGCGTATGCCGGCGACGACAACTATCACGTCTACGCCTACATCCAAAAGACGGACGGAAGTGGAACGACGACCGTTCTCAGCGCAATGGGTAATAGCGCCAGCGCATCCACCGCCTGGACCGAGAAGGAGGTCACCATCCCTTCGTCTGGCAGTTGGCGTTTCTTCTTCGTCGCGGGAACCCATGACTACACCTGCTTTCGGGGTGCAGGTGCTCGGCTTCTCATCGACAATGTCCGAGTGTTCGGAAGCAAGGTGAGTGCGGCGGTCGCCGCGAATGTCGCGAAGTTGGTGACGTACGAGAACTCCTCCGACACTCCCTCGGCATCTCAGACAGTTTCGTTCAAAACGAAGACCGGTTCGGGAAGCGAGGTCACGGCCGACACGATCACCGTGAACATCGCGGCAGTCGATGACGCACCCACCTTTGGATCGTCCGTCACCGAGACCTTCACGAATACCTCCGCAGATGACACGTTCTCAAATGCAAGCGGAACGCTTTCCGTGAGCGACCTTGACGGCGACTCCGTTACCTGCTCGCTGCCGAACGGGACGTCAGAGTCGGCTGCGATCGGCGGGGGCACGTATGACGAGGTTGAAGTCGGCACCTATGGCTCGCTCCGCCTCAAACAATCCACGTGCGAATACGTCGTCGTGCCTGACGACTCTGCAATTGAGGCGGCGACTTCCGGGATAACGGAGGGGTTTACGATTCGGGCCACCGCGAGTGGTGTCGGCGTTGACACAACTCTCACGCTGCAGGTCCTCGTTGCCACATCTGCGCCCGGCGCTCCAACAGGCCTGAGCGCAACAGCCAATGGAGACCTACAGGTCGGTGTGAGTTGGACCGCGCCGACCTGGCTTGGGGGGTCGGCAATCCTCGACTATGTCGTCGAGTACTCCTCCGACGGCACCAACTTCTCGACGTTCGCTGATGGCACATCAACGGCATCGACTGCAGATGTCACGGGACTCACCCTCGGAACGACATACACCTTCCGCGTCAAAGCCACGAACAGCACGGGCACGGGCGCCGCGTCTTCAACCGCAACTGCGGTAGCAGTAACACTGCCCGGAACACCGTCATCGTTAGCCGGTTCGGCGTCATCGAGTTCAGCCACGCTGACCTGGACCGCGCCGAGCGACGGCGGTTCAGCGATCACCGGGTACGAGTACTCCCTCGACGGTGGGTCAACCTGGACTTCGACTGGTTCCAGTGCGGCGAGCGCGACGATCTCTTCGCTGTCGGCGAGCACTGCCTACACCGTGGAGTTGCGCGCCGTGAATGCCGTCGGCGAGTCAGCTACCCCGGCATCTCTCTCGTTCACCACCTCGGCGGCACCCGCTGCTGCTACTCCCACTACGACAGCGCCGGCTGCTCCTGCTCCCACTACAACAGTGCCGTTACCGGTCCCGTCCGGCACGGAGCCGGTGTTCGTCTCGGAGGGCGACGCCCCACTGCTCGAACGTCAGCCCGGCACCTCCGGCGCGATCCTCAACGGTGTCCCCATCGACACCCGCCAAAGCGCGGGTGACCGAACCGTCATCCAGCGCTTCATCGCCGGCCAGCCAGCCGGTGCCTCCAACCCGGTCACCGTCAACGGCGACAACCAACTTCCCAGCCTCATCACCGACGACGACGACAACCCGGTTCCCATCCCCGACACCAACATCGTCATCGTCGAAACCGACACCACCGCCCTCGCGATCGCCGCCCAACGATCCGATGGACAACCGGGCGTCATCCGAAGCGATGGTGCACTCGTTGTCGACCGGGGACGCGTCGGCACCGCCGGCTACGGCTTCACCCCATCACGCGTTGGCGAAATTGTGCTCTTCTCCGAACCCCAACTCGTTGGCACCTTCACCACCGACGCATCCGGAGCATTCACCGCCCAGTTCGACTTACCCGCCGACCTCGAACCCGGACCCCACACCATCGTCTTGACCCTCGGCAACGAAACCAAAGCCGTCGGCATCTACATCGAAGCCGACACCCCAACCGTCACAACTCCAACACGAGCGACCCTGCCGGTCACCGGCGACACCACGCCGATCAACTGGATCATCCTCACGCTCACCCTCGGCGCCTGGACACTCCTCGCCACCCGCCGACGCACCAGCGTCTGATCAGATCAGTTCCAGCTCGGACCCGTCGAACAACGGCGTCATCGCAAACGCCTCCACATCAGCATCGAGCTCCTCAATCGCCGGCGCCGTGAGATTCCCGGATGCCGCGTCGAGCACCGCCGGCAACAGATTGGCGTCGCTCGTCGAGTTGAGAAACAACTGAGGCCGCGACAGCA
>JAQCBM010000340.1 GCA_027729865.1 Actinomycetota bacterium | reverse complement strand
GAGATGGGTATGCCCGCAAGAGCGGTGAAGCGGTGGTCGAATTACTGCGCCAAGGCATCACCACACGCGACATCATCACGCGGCAATCTCTAGAGAACGCGATCGCGGTTCTCATGGCATTCGGCGGCTCCACGAACGCGGTGCTACATCTGTTGGCAATCGCCCATGAGGCCAACGTGGAACTCCACATGGAGGACTTCCATCGGATTGGTTCGAAGGTGCCGTTGCTTGCAGACGTGAAGCCCTTCGGTCGATACGTGATGAGCGATGTGGACCGCGTGGGTGGAGTGCCGGTGATCATGCGTGCCCTGCTGGACGCCGGTCTTTTGCATGGTGATTGTCTGACGGTTACCGGCAAGACGATGGCCGAGAACCTGGCAGACATCGCGCCCCCGGACCCGGACGGCACGATCTTGAAGGCATCACAGCAGGCAATCGCCCCCACTGGTGGCATCACGATCCTTTCCGGGTCGCTGTGCCCGGAGGGCGCGGTCGTGAAGAACGCCGGCATCCCGGTTGAGGTGTTCGAAGGAACCGCGCGGGTGTTCGAGCGTGAGCAATCGGCGATGGCTGCACTCGAGGACGGGACGATCCAGTCCGGGGATGTTGTGGTTATTCGTTACGAAGGTCCCAAGGGCGGCCCGGGCATGCGCGAGATGCTGATGATCACCGGGGCGATCAAGGGTGCTGGCTTGGGCAAAGACGTGCTGCTCATCACCGACGGCCGCTTCTCCGGAGGTACCACCGGCTTATGCGTAGGTCACGTCGCCCCCGAGGCGGTAGACGGTGGGCCGATCGGATTGGTTCGTGACGGGGATCGGATTCGTATTGATATCCCGAATCGGAAGCTAGATCTGCTGGTCGACGATGCCGAGTTGGACGCACGGCGTGCCGCGTTCGAGCCGCTACCCCCGCGCTACACGCGAGGTGTGCTCGCCAAGTACGCGAAGTTGGTCGGTAGCGCTTCCAAGGGAGCCGTCACCGACTAACCCCCCTCCCTGGCGTTTTTCCCGGTATCCGGGACATCCGCGCACATCTCCCCGCAATCCGGGAGATTGTGCGCGTTCTTCCCGGGCCAACGGGGGCGGGACTTTGAGATGGACAACGACGACGCACCGACACGACGAGACGACGAAGGGAAACACAGGATGCGGTTGGTTCGAATCGGTGAATACGGGGGAGAGGTTCCCGCCATCGTGGCGGCGGACGGAACTTATCGGGACGTCTCCTCCATGATCGATGATTTCGATCCAGCGTTCTTTGCAGGTGACGGCATGCAGCTGCTGCGAGAACTCGATGTCACCTCCTTGCCGGCGGTGACCGGTCGCGTAGGCGCGCCCATTGCCCGTCCGAGCACGATTTTGTGCGTTGGTCTGAACTACGTGGATCACGCGAATGAATCCGGCATGAAGATCCCTGAGGAACCGGTCCTGTTCACCAAGACGCCGAATTGTCTCGTTGGGCCGAATGACAACGTACTTATCCCGCGCGGCGCCACCAAAGTCGACTACGAGGTCGAGTTGGCGGTGGTGATCGGCAAGCAGTGTCGGTATCTGGCCTCACCCGAGCAGGCGTTGTCACACATCGCCGGTTTCACTATCAGTAACGACGTCTCAGAGCGCGAATGGCAAATGAACGGTGGAGCGGGTCAGTGGCTCAAAGGCAAGTCATGCGAAACGTTCAACCCGTGCGGGCCCGAGCTCGTCACGCCCGATGAGGTTGATCTGTCCGGGGGTCTGGACCTGTGGTGTGACGTGAATGGTGAACGGCGCCAGAGTGGCTCAACACACGACATGATCTTCAACGTCGCAACGATCCTGCACTACGTAAGTCAGTTCATGGTCTTGGAACCTGGTGATCTGGTGAACACTGGCACCCCTCCGGGAGTGGCGATGGGCATGGCCGAGCCTGGTTACCTACACGCCGGTGACGTGATGACTCTTGGGGTTAGCGGACTCGGCGAGCAGCGTCAGGAGTTGGTCTCCGCGTAGGAGTCCCAATCACCACCGGCCAAGATGCCGCCCTCGATCACGATGGATTGACCCGTTATATAACTCGAGGCCGGAGTGGCGAGGAAGATCACGGCTCCCACCAACTCGTCGGCTTGAGAAAGGCGTCCGATGGGTGTGGTGTCCTCGAACCAGCGGTACCGGTGCTCCTCGCCCCACAACGGCTTGGTGAACTCGGTCTGCACAACCGAGGGTTCGATGCAGTTCACCCGGATGTCGTCCTTGACCCACTCGCGGGCGAAGCTTCGCGTCATTCCCGAAACCGCCGCCTTCGTTGCTGCGTACACGGAGATCGTGTTGAAGCTGTATCGCGCACTTAGTGAACTGAGATTCACGATTGCGCCATGCCCGGAAGCCTTCAGGTGCGGGTGCGCCGCCTGACTGAGGAGGTACACCGCGCGCATGTTCACCGCCGTGATGGCGTCGAAGTCGTCCACTGTGACCTCGAGGATGGGCTTACGACGGTTGATGCCAGCACCGTTGACGAGGACATCAAGCCCGCCCATTGCCGCTACCGCCTGGTCGATCAGCGTCACGCACTGATCTGCCTTGGAGATGTCAGCGGCGAGGGCGTAGGCCGTACCTCCGGCTTCCTCGATTGCCGAGACCAACGGCTCAACCTTTTCGGTACTGAGGTCATGAACGGCAACAACGGCACCAAGATCGGCGAAGGCCCGGGCGAGGACCGACCCGATGGCCCCGCCTGCTCCGGTGAGCAGAACACGCATCCCGTCCATGCGGAATAACTCAGAGGTGGGGGGCAGTTGTGGTGATGGACGCATGATTTCCCTTCGATTAGAGCGTGGCCGGTAAGTCGACAACGGTCAGAGCGCGGCCAGGGACGGAGAATGTCCCGTAACCGGTGATTGCGACGGTTTGATCGCTGTCAATCCAGTTTGCGATGAGTGCGCGCCGGGCACCTGAATCATCGGAAACGATCAGCGCATCCACCTGCTCGGGGGCGCTTGACGTGCACATATGGGCGTGGGTCATGTCGGC
>JAQCBM010000339.1 GCA_027729865.1 Actinomycetota bacterium | reverse complement strand
GATTGGGGCGGCCCCGTCGGAGATCGACACCACGGCGAACTTATGGATTCCGGTACTCGTCAAGCAAGGGCCTTTCCTCGGGGCACGCGGATTCGCAATCATCGGCAGGTCTCGATTGTGGACGTCGGGGAGTTAGCTCAGATCGCCTCGGCATTGGGTATTCCTCGAATCGATCCCGGCATCATTGCAGACAACGTCTGCACGAACGGCTTTCACGGTTTGACGAAACTGCCAGCGATGAGTCGAATCATGTTCCCGTCAGGCGCGGTGATCATGGTGGGTGGAGAGAACTATCCGTGCACGATCAGTGGATCGATGCTGGAGCGCGCCTACGGGTCCCGTCCGGAGTCTTTCCCGAAGGCTGGGATGGGGCTACGGGGGGTCACCGGTTGGATCGAGCGTCCGGGGATCATAAAACCCGGCGACGCCATCACCGTGCTGCCGCCCGACTAGCCGCGACAACTAGGCTGCTCCATCGTGGGAAAGATTCGCTCGAGTCTTAAAGCGATCGGCCAGAACTGGTCGATGACGCGAGCCGTCTTCCGGTTCCTGTGGGCCGAAGTTCTCGGCATCTTCTTGGGCGTCGTCGCCATCGTGGCCATTCCTGTGGCCCTGTTCGTCAACTGGCTCACCGCGATCTTGATAGCGCTCCCCCTCGGATTGCTGGCTGCTACGTACTGGTTCAGCAGGCGGGCCATGCGCGCTGCGTACGCGCGCATCGAGGGTCAACCTGGCGCTGCTGCTGCCGTGATCGAATCGCTGCGCGGTAAGTGGGCAGTTACCCCGGCCGTTGCCATCAACCGCAGTGAGGACATGGTCTCTCGAGTGGTCGGCAAGCCAGGCGTGATCTTGGTGTCCGAAGGTCCAGCCTCGCGGGTGGGACACATGCTCAGCAACGAGCGCAAGAAGACCGCGCGGTGGGTTCCCGATATCCCGATCTACGAGATCCAGGTGGGCGACGACGACGGCCAGATCACCTTGGGTCAGTTGCAGAAGACCTTGTCGAAGTTGCCCAAGAATTTGCGGGGCGGTGAGGTGACCGAGGTTCGCAGGCGACTCGAGGCCCTCGGAAACGTCCAACAGAACATGCCGATCCCCAAGGGGCCGATGCCCACCAGCCCGCGCCAGGTGCGCCGTCAGCGTCGATAGATGGGTCGATAAGCGGGTCGCCAAGCACGTCGCTAACGAACTCGCACCACAACTGAGGCCGCCACCCGGTCATGCAGCCCCCTGCCCTGGTCGTCGTAGACCACCGCCGGGATCACGAGCAAGATCAGTGCAGTGCGAATCACCACCCGCCACAGGGGCAGCCGACCGCCGTCGATGGAGATCACGCGTAGGCCCACTATCCGCTGACCGAACGAGGCACCGGTCAACCATGTGAGCACAATCACTTCTGCCGTGAAGATCAGCAGCGTGGCGAGCATGGACTCGTTGGTTCCGTAGCCGAACTGCGGGAAGACGAGCAGAGCCACGAGCACGCTGGCGAACCAGTCCACGAGGAAGGCCACCACTCGGCGACCGAACCAGGCCCGCTGCTCGAGTGATCCAAATGATCCCGTCGCCATGGCAGCACCGTATTGGCCGGTTAACACGTACGAAACAGTCGGGATACCGCGTGGACACGGCAGGTTTCTAGGTTCTACCCATATCCAGCGGCACCGGGCCGCTGAGCGAGGCGATGCACGCGAGTGCAGGAGGTGGAAATGTTCAGTAACGCTGACGAAGTCCTCAAGTACATCAAGGACAACGGCGTGGAATTCGTAGATGTCCGATTCGTGGACCTGCCCGGAATCATGCAGCACTTCAATGTCCCCGCGGCATCCTTCGGACCGGAGGCCTTCGAAGACGGCCTCATGTTCGACGGCTCTTCGATCCGCGGCTTCCAGTCGATCCACGAGTCAGACATGAAGCTTGTCCCGGACCCCGCCACGGCATTCATCGATCCCTTCCGATCGGCGAAGACCCTGGTGATGAACTTCTCGATCCTCGATCCGTTCACCAACGAGCCCTACAGCCGCGATCCGCGCAACGTTGCGGCAAAGGCCGAGGCGTACCTCGCATCAACCGGCATCGCCGACACCGTGTTCTTCGGCCCTGAAGCCGAGTTCTACGTTTTCGACGACGTTCGCTTCGAGACGAACCAGCACTCCGGCTACTACTTCATCGATTCGATCGAAGGGGCCTGGAACACCGGTCGGGTCGAAGAGGGCGGCAACCGTGGCTACAAGACCCGGTACAAGGGTGGCTACTTCCCCGTTCCCCCGGTCGATCACTACGCCGACCTGCGCGATCAAATGGTCTCGACCTTGATGCAGGTGGGCCTGAATGTCGAGCGCTCGCACCACGAGGTGGGCACCGCTGGCCAAGGTGAGATCAACTACCGGTTCAACACCCTTCAGCACGCGGCTGACGAGGTGATGCTCTTTAAGTATGTGATCAAGAATGTGGCCTGGGGCGCAGGCAAGACCGCAACATTCATGCCCAAGCCGCTGTTCGGCGATAACGGCTCAGGCATGCACTGCCACCAGTCTTTGTGGAAGGGCGGAGATCCGCTGTTCTACGACGAAATGGGCTACGGCGGACTATCCGATCTCGCCCGCTGGTACATCGGCGGCCTTCTCAAGCACGCACCGTCGCTGCTCGCATTCACCAACCCGACCGTGAACAGCTACCACCGACTGGTGCCTGGCTTCGAGGCGCCCGTGAACCTCGTGTACTCAGCGCGCAACCGCTCGGCATGCATCCGCATCCCGGTCACGGGCAATTCCCCTAAGGCCAAGCGCATTGAGTTCCGGGTACCCGACCCCTCGAGCAACCCGTACCTCGCGTTCTCGGCGATGCTCATGGCAGGCATCGACGGAATCAAGAACAAGATCGAGCCGATGGCACCGGTCGACAAGGACCTCTACGAGTTGCCTCCGGACGAGTTGGCGAACATTCCGCAGGTTCCCGGATCTCTTCCGGCGGTGCTGGATGCTCTGGAAGCAGACAACGAGTACCTGCAGG
>JAQCBM010000338.1 GCA_027729865.1 Actinomycetota bacterium | reverse complement strand
GTCGGAAGGGTGTTGGTGGGGGAGCTGCACATAGGGCGCGGGTCACCCGATCTTCATTTGACGCATCGCCAAGAAAAAACCGCGGTGGCTTCCCCTCGGTTTGGGTTTCCTACCCGGGTGTCTTCCTCCCGAATAGCGTCATGGTGGCGGCGCCGGTAGCCGTTGCAATCGGTACGTCTACTCAGGCTCGTCGTCTTCCATCAGGTAAGGCAGTGCCGTGGGCGAAACAGGCGCTTTTCGCCAACGCCTCTGGGGCGTCGGGGCGTCAGGGGCATTGGTTTCCTTCCTTTTCCCCCGACCCGCTTGGGTCCCTTACTCATCTTCCAAAGAACCAATGCCCACTGCCCCTAAACAGGGCGAAAACCCAGGCTCTGACTAGTGGGCAGAAGCCTGGGCATTGGTGGGGCATTACCCGAAGAAGTTGAGCTGATACCTGCCCCGACCAAGGTGCTCGCCTTCGACCCTTGGCGGGTCGGGCGGCTGATCTTGTCTGGCAGGGCGAATCCAGCCGGTCGTCTTGTCAGTGATGACCCCGTTATCGAGCGTGTACCGCCGCCTTGCCGGGGTGGGCGTCCAGCCGAGTTGCTGGAAGCACCTAGCTAACGGGCGGGTCACCTTTTGATCACGTCGTTCGTCGCACCGCCCCATCCACACCAGCGCCTGAGCAACGGGCACTTCTTTCGCATCGAGGTGGTCCTCAAGCACCGATTCCAGATGCTCCAGCAGCGGGTCTGATGCCGCAAACGCCATCGCGGCCTTGTTGATCTGATCGATCTCGCCTTTTTCGTAGTGCCAGCGCTCGCCGCCCCTGAAGGCTTGAAAAGCGCTGCACCAGATCTGGTCACGATGGTCTGTGACCCACTGGCTGTTGACCGTCTTGACCGGAATGATCGGGAACCGCCGGTTGCCGGTGAAGTCTTTGATGAAGTCCAGCCGGTTGGTGGTCCCGACGATCCCGCAGCTTCGCTGCAGTCGATCAGCCACGCGTGCGTAAGGCTTGCGTACGTCATCGAAGCTGGCGGAGAGGAACCGCTTGATCGCTTCGCTCTCCCGCTTCCCGAGCACGCAGTCGATCTCACCCCATTCGTGAAGCCAGGCGCTGTGAAGGATCAGTTGGTCGTCCTTGAGGTTGCGTAGGTCGCCGAGGCTGTCGCTGAACCATTCGCCCCCGAGCGTTGCCCAGAAGCTGGATTTGCCATTGCCTTGCTCCGTGCTTTGCAGAACGAGGCAGGTGTGGAGCTTGCACCCTGGCCGCATTGCGCGCGCCACCAGTCCGATCAGTTGTCGCTGTAGGTGCTGCGTTGCCGCCGCCTCACCCACGCCAAAGCATCGGTCTGCCAACTCACTCCAGTCGTTGACCGACAACGGATCCCGCAGGCTGTTCAGGTAGTCCCGAACAGGGTGGTAGGCGTTCCGCTCGGCCACGACGATGGCGGCGTCTGCGGCGTTGTCCTTGGTCACGTTGAGCTTGCACTCTTCGGCGAGGCGCAGGTGCAAGGTGTTCAAAAAGTCACCGCCGATAGGCACCCCGTCCTGTTCAATCCGCCTTGTCAGCAGGTTGAACCTGACGGGGAGCACCTCGGAGATCACCCCCAGCAGCGTGTCCTTAGTCGGAGTGCTGAGCCTGCTCTCGCGACCGCCGATGACGATGCCATCGGTCTGCTCCAGCTCTGCGAGTCGGGCGCTGAAACTGAGTTCACTGGTCATGGCGCCCCTCGCCTAAGTAGTGGTGTCTGAAGTGGTTGGCATCTCGCTGCTGGTGGTTGAGCTGTTTCACCGCCTCCTTGAGCAGCAGCATCTGCTCGCGCAGTGAATGCCCTTCAAGCGCAGGAAGCAGTGCGCTCGCCTTCGCGGCGGCTGTATCGATCAGTCGCAATGACACATCCAGCTCATCGGGCGTTGAGTGGATGAACTCCGGCACTGCCAATGCAGCGTCGATGTCGCGCATCACCTCGTGAAGCAGCCGGCTGGCTTGGCGCTGGTTCCTGCGCCGCAGTCGCCTTGGTTGTGAAGTGGGTCGAGTTCCCCGGTCCGGGCGGAACTCGTGAGCTGCTCCATCGAATCCGGCATTAGTGCGGATCAATGCCCAGGGCTTGCCGTTAACTGACACCACATCACCGGGCCGCAGGTGTTGCGGTGGTGCGAAGCGTGTGCCCTGATGGCACAGGATCAACTCGTGGTTGAAACGACAGTCGCCGTCTTTATTGCGTCCGCAGACAGGACATTGGTTGTTGCGTCCGGACGCACGCAGTCGACCTGCCGCAATTGCAGCAGAATGGTTCTGGTTGATCACGGTCTCCCCTCCGTAATCAGCGGCTAGACGGAACGGACTCGCGGCTGAAGGTTTCCACCTCAACCGCGGGTTGCCGTTTATATGCGGATAGCGCCTTGTCCGTCGCTTCAGGATTCCATTGGAGTTTCCCTTTCCCGAGACCTAGCCAGCGGAAATCTCTCCCTTCTTTGAAGGGGCTGCTTGCTAGGCGGCGCAGCCGATGCAGCGTTTCCGGGTGAACGCCGATGTATTGGGCAGCTTCATGGGTGCTAGCCCAAGTTTTTGACGCAATAGACATTGCGTTGTTTAATTCGGTCCGATTTCTCCAGTTCGCCTCTCAACAAGCCCTGCCATTCCGCCACTACTGCCCAGAAGCGTTTCCGCTTGACTCGGTCGAGCCTGGATCTGTTCTCCAGAGCTTTATGGCCTGCCAGGGTCACCATGACGATCCTTCTCTCTGTGCCGGTGTTTTTCAACCGGATGTGGACGCGTTGCCACATGGGATCGGAGGCATCCCAGTCGGCATCATCGAACCATCTAACGAAGAGGGTTAACTCCTCTCTGAATGGCTCTAGCCAACTAGGTAAAGCCTTGTATCTGTCATCAGTTCCTGGGATGGTCTGACGCAGGCGGTTAGAGGGCTTGCTGAGCGAAAGCACTCTGGTTTTGAAATCGGTTAGGGATCCTCGGCCCGGTCACTGGCGGGGGGTTCCGATTCACTGTCCCATCTTAGCCCCATTG
>JAQCBM010000337.1 GCA_027729865.1 Actinomycetota bacterium | reverse complement strand
AGTGATTCTTTACGGCTACATTGGTCTAGCGCCGCCGCTTACGCCGCCGAGATCTTCGTCGAGGATGTCGTCAACTATTGGTTGTTCGGTGTCGGGGTTCTGAGCTGAGGGGGTAGTCGGTGTAGTCATAGCTCTCTTCCTTTCGCTGTGAATTTCACATGCATGTATTACCAGTGCACGTTCCTTGATTTTTTGAGTAGTTACCACCGACGACATTATCGAGATCTTCGTCGGTCACGTCATCTGAGGTGTAATTGTCCTGTGGTACTTAAGTTGTATGTCTAATGTCGCCTAGCGCTCAGGTGTTGCCTACCGTGAAAACACGGCAGTTGAATTAGATGCGCATGCTTACCGAGCTGTTGTCGCTGCCACGCCAATTGCTGGATAGCACTGGCACATTGCAGAGCAGGTACCTCATGCACCTGTCGGCGCTTCCCCGCAGAACTAGCATGCGCCTTTGTCAGCACCTGCATTCGAACCGCCTGAGACTCCTTCGAGGTCGGCATCAGTGAGATCAGCTTCCACTTTCGTCGACTCACTTGGCATCGCGCGCTCATTTGGATCCTATGGCGTATTAGCCATTCCGATCTCCTGAGGTCGGCGTGTGGATTACCCTGAGCAAGACCCTCCCTTTAGATTGTTACTATATGAAGAACCACCCGAAACACTCTCCATTTCGGCGTCATCCAGATCAGAATCACTTGGCAACGGCGACTTTCCCGCTGGCTTCTCTTGCTCATTCATAATCTTTTCCTTTTCTGTCTGCTTTCACTCCAGAATACGCGGCCATTTACAGCCCGACTACCGTGAAAACACGGTAGCCACACGAGCGGAGAAAAGTCCGAATCACCGTTGATTGGTTCCACCCACGAGCAGTGGTACGAGTGCGGTGCTCGACGGTCCAACCAGGGACGCAAAAGCAATCCCGGAGAGCCCTTGCATGAACGTGGGGATCAAATGCGGGGTCTCATACCCCGCCCGTGCAGTTCCACCTGGACCCAAGGCGAAACCACATTCCTGCACCGCGCGTGCCTGGATCGAAACCACGAGGTCGCCCGCGGTAGCAACCCAATCGGGGCGTTGCATCGAGTGACCCATGAGCCCCAGCGATATTGCTCGACCGAAGTTACCGCAACACACGTGATCCCGCGGCTGCAAATCCAACGAAGTTATTGCTTCGGCACTGAGTTCTAGGGCACGCCGCCAGAGCAACACATCAGGGTGCTCGGGCAGCAACTCCAGAGCTCGCATCCGAGCCAGGCCGATTCCCGGTGCCCCCGCGCACCACCCCAACATGAAGGTGCGTTCGTCACCCGGCAGTCGGAAGTCCGGCCAATTGCCTTCATCCGTATCGAACACGGAATCCTCGTAGGCGAAGGCTCTCGCGCCCGCTGCCACCATCGCCTCGTCTTCAAGAGCCACACCTGCCTCAAGGAGAGCGAGTCCCATTCCGCTGGCTCCATGCCCCAGTCCGGTCAGCGGGCTGCCCACGCGCCCGAAACCTGGCCCCAAGAGTGCCCACCCTCCGCTTGCATCCTGCGCCTGCATCAGCCGACTAGCCATGGCAGCCGTGAGGTCTTTACCCGTGCCATGACGGTTCGTGAAGCTTGCGACAATGCCCAGCGAGCCGGCAACCCCGCCGATTACATCCAGGCTGCTATCGCGAGCGATCAGGTCTGGGTCTATGTGAGCCACCGCAGTGGCCAGCAGATCAGCCGCCGGTGGGTACCAACCCTCGTTTTCCAGCATCGCCAGCAGTCTGAGCACGCCCCCGTATCCGGCGAACCCCAGCCCCAGGTCGCGCTGGGTACGAAACCGCATCCCGTCGTCGCCCAGCATGGTGATCAGCGGTTGCATTGCCCTCTGAGCGAAAGCTCGGTCGTCCGCGTCGTCACTCACCGACGCCTGGGCGAATAGTGTCGCCGCGATACCCGCCTGGCCTCCGTATAACTCCAGGGCGGCGAGTTCAAGGGACATCTGTCCTGAGCGGGATGCAATGCCAAGCACCAGCCAGGTGGGCGCACCTATCCGATCAGTTAGCGATGTCTGGCGAAGCGCCGTCAGGATTTCTGCGGCCTCCACCACTGGTCGTTCGCGTGAGGTGCTGGCCGGTGAAGGGCCTGCGCTCAACGAAATGGCACCCCCGATTAGCGAGGACTGCCATGCGAGATCCTGCTCGGACATTCGCGACAGTCGGTCAACGGCCTCAGCGATTCCGTCCTGGTTGATGAGCCCCGCGATGGGCACCTGGGTCTCCATTAGGTGGGTATCACCTAACACGATGTCGAAGTAGGGAATGTCCCATCTCTCCATTGCATCTACTTCAGCGTGAAAGACATCCCACATGTTCGTCCGCTGTTCATGAACCAAACTCGATCGGGAAAGCCGATCCAGTTCAAAGCCGCGGGCAAGGCACGAGCGGAGGCTCGTCGGGTTGCTTGCGCGGTTCTGCAAGATCGCATACACACTTGTGTTGCGCAGGACCACGCGTTTGCGCAACCCGGTGAACCTGCGCAGGGCGCGAGTCAGATCAGCCCGATGCTCGTCCTGCATGAACCAGCGGTACATCTCGCTGAATCCTTCAATCAGATCGACCGCATGAACCTTCAATGGGTTGGGAACACCCACCGGCACCGGCAGACTGTGCGGTTGCGGCATCTCTTGGAGCACTGTCCCACGTTCCATATCGTCGGAATTCACCGCGAGCCATGTGCGGATTTGGGTATCCGCCTCGCCCGTTGCCGATCGGACTCCCAATGCGCTGATGTCCACGGCATCCTGACCAGCAGCGAAGGCTCTAGGGGCGGGGAGCATGCCCAGATTGAGAATCCAGTCCTCGACCCCCTCCGGGAGATGGTCGAGTACCTGCTCAACATCTGTCTGCAGGCGAACGTCAAACAAAGTCTCTGCATCAATGAGCACCAAGTGTTCCTTGTGCGCGATTAGGTTTTCGAAGTGACAATCGCTGGCCCTGAGCAGGTGAAGCATCGCCATCAGTCGACCGGCATTGCGATAGAACGC
>JAQCBM010000336.1 GCA_027729865.1 Actinomycetota bacterium | reverse complement strand
ACCTTGCCGGGGTTCAACAGCCAAAGCGGATCCAACGCCGACTTGATGCAACCCATGACACTGATCGCGTCGGGACCGAGTTCGAGTTCCAGCGAGGCCATCTTGCCGAGACCGATTCCATGCTCCCCGGTGCAGGACCCGTCGAGTTCGAGCGCTCGGCGAATCAGGCTGGCGTTGACCTCCTCGATGGCCTCGAGTTCTGAGGGACGATCGGGGTCGATGATCGCGATGACGTGGAAGTTGCCGTCACCGACATGGCCGATGATCGGCGCATAGAGACCTGATCGTTCGATCTCGGTGCGGGTTTCGGCGATGCAGGTGGCCAGTGACGAGATCGGGACACAGACATCGGTGATGAACATCTGTCCTCCCGGCCGCCGGCTCCTGATCGCCAGAGCGGCGTCATGGCGCGCTGACCAGAGTCGGCGCCGAGCCGCCTCGTCGGTCGTCCAGTCGAAGTCGCCCCCACCGAACTGCTGGCAGATTTCACTGCATTCCCGGGCCGCGAGTTCAACGGTCTCGGGCGAACCGTGGAACTCGAGCAGCAGCAGTGAATTTGTGCTGAGGCCGAGTTCGCCGTCGCGGTACTCGTTCACGGCAGCCACCGCCTCGGCATCCATCAACTCGATGCGCGCGACGTCGATGCCGAGTTGGATGATGGCGGTCACTGCCTCGACGGCGCGCTCGACCGACGTGAACTGCACGATGGCACCGCCGATGCGCTCGGGTATGCCGAACAGCCGCAGGGTGAGTTCGGTGATGATCCCGAGCGTTCCCTCCGAGCCGACGAAGAGTCCGGTCAGGTCGTAGCCCGCCGAGGTCTTGCGCGCCCGCCGGGCTGTGGAGATGATCCGCCCGTCAGAGAGCACCACCTTCATCGCGAGTACGAGTTGACGCATGGCGCCGTACTTGACGGTCGTGGTTCCCGATGCGCCGGTGGCGGCCATTCCGCCGATGGTCGCATCGGCGCCCGGGTCGACGGGGAAGAACAGGCCATGGGGAGCGAGGGCCGACTGCAGTTGGGTTCGCAGCGCGCCGGCCTGAACCACGCAGTCGAGATCGTCGGGTTCGATGCGCAGTATCTGGTTCATGTGCGTCATGTCGATGCTGACGCCGCCGTGGATGGCGGCGACGTGGCCCTCGAGTGAGGTTCCTGCCCCGAACGCGATGATGGGAACGCGGTGCGTGTGACAGATCCTCACGCAGTCGGACACGTCCTGGGTCGACTCGGCGAAGACGACCGCATCGGGTTCGGCGGCCTCGTGGAAGCTCTCGTCATGACCGTGTTGTTCGATGACCGTCCGGTTGGTGCTGACCGCGTCGCCGAAACGGATCCGCAGTTCCGCGACGGCAGCCATCAACTGGTCTGCCGACGGGCGAAGTGACACGAGGCCCGCCCGATCGCGTCCAGTGTCGTTGTTGACATGGTGCATACGATGATGTTATATTATATGTTCTGGTCCGGCAAGCATGTCGTCACTGGACAGCAAGGAAAGACAATATTATATTGATCTGCACGTGATCATTTCGGCCATTCGGCCCCTTGTTCATGTGATTAGGGAATCATGGCTGCGGCCATCGAGCGAATTGGGGGAAATTTATGTCATCAGTACTGCGAGTAGGACGCAGGGGTCGCCTTATCGGGGCGGCGGTCTGTGTGGCTCTGGCCCTAGCGGCCTGTGGGGGCTCGGATTCGTCCGACAGCTCCTCTGATCAATCCGGTGGCGGTTCCGATACCGCTGCTGACGGTTCGGGAGGTGACCGTCCGTTCGAGGGCGTGACGCTCCGCTTCGGCAAGGCCCCACACGGTGAGGACGAGTTGGCGAACTGGGGTGAATGGCTGGAGGAGTTCAAGGCCGAGACGGGCATCACCGTCGAGTTGACCCAGGTGCCCTGGGACCAACTCGAGGCGCTCTACACGGCCAACTTCGCCTCCAATGAACCATATGACGTCACCTATCAGACCAGCGCTCACCTCACGCTGTTCGGCGAGCGGGGAGCGTTCGAAGACGTCACGGCTCGGATCAACGGTCCTGATTTCAGCGATGATCTCGAGAACTTCCCCGAGGGCGTGATCAATGCCAGCGTTTACGACGGAAACCTGTTCGGCGTTCCATTCGTAGTCGGAACGATCGCGATGTTCGTCAATCTCGACATGCTCGAGAGCGCCGGCCAAGAGATCCCGACGACGATTGAAGAACTCGAAGAAGTCTCAGCTGCGATCATGGCGGATCAGGCGTCTCAGGGCAATGACGACGTGTGGGGCTTCTACACGCCGCGTACCGTGAGCGACTTCAACTGGTACTTCCAACTGCAAGACGTCAAGAACCGCGGTGGTGACATCCTGTCTGCCGATGGCAAGACGGCGACCTTCGACACAGATGCGGTCAAGGACGCTGCCACTGCGGCTGCGGCCCTGATCTGTGAGGCTGAGGTCCAGCCACCCAATGGCCTCTACAATCGCGAAGCGGCGATCGAGTTGTTCAAGGCTGGCAAGCTGGCATTCATCCTCGACGAGCCGAGCCGCGTCGTCGCGTTCGAAGACGAGGGCCTCGACTTCGCCTGGGACATCGCCATGCCGGTCGGCTTTGGCGATGTGGCCAAGCAGTTCGCAACGACCGGTCACTGGACCATCTCGGCAGAGAGCAGCAATTCCGATGCCGCATGGGAGTTCGTTAAGTGGCTGAGTTCTGCTGAGTTCAACTCGCGCTACAACCAGCGCTACGGCTTCGTGCCGGCCCGGCTCGATGCCGATGCCAGCGGTGGGAACGAGATGTTGGCTCGCAATGCCAGCTGGGTCGAGGTGTGGGACGGTCTTCGGACTTCACCCGAGATCTCGCAGCTGCTCGACGAGTACGCCCAGGCACTCGAGGTCGTGACCAGCTGCAGTGGTACCGCCGACGAGGCCTTTGCGGCCGCCCAAGAGCGCGCCGACCGAATCGTGTCGAGTTGATCGACACCTGACCGGGTCCTGCGAGCGGGGTCCGGTCGGCTGGTCAAGGGGGTCCCAGTCCTTGGTGACT
>JAQCBM010000335.1 GCA_027729865.1 Actinomycetota bacterium | reverse complement strand
CGATCTCCGCGCGATCGACAACATCGCGCAACTCACTTGCGGTTGTGACGATCGCGATCGTCTCAACCGGCTTAGCGGGTTCGGACTTGAATTCGCCGAACGAGTAAGCGGCCAGACGGGTAGCCATCGCAACTGCTGCAACGGTCTCGGGCTCGTCGTCGGGGGTCACCACGGCAACCTTTCGCTTGCCCGCGAGGGCGCGAATTGCGTTGCCGTAGGCCCGGCGCATCTGCTCGCCCGTGCCGTCCTTACTGCGGTCACCAAGCCCGACGCCGACGACCACGCTCGCCTTCACACCGGTGGGTGCCGGGATGACTGTGACCTCACCGGCTTTACCCGTGGCCCCGACGGCTTGCAATGTCTGCGCGATCTTTGCTCCCTGGGCGGCAGTGAGGCCAGCCCCGTGTGCGGAGACCTTCTTTCCGCGACCTGGAGTGATCGGCACGAGCAGTGCGTCGGCAGTTGTGGCAGCGGGCTTGGTGGTGGCAACTGTGAGCGTAGGCATGCGCGACAGGGTATTGGCTCGCCGAGGCGTTGCACGCGCAGAGTCGATACGGTCCGTCCATGGCAGACCAGACCCCTTTGCACGGTCGACACCTCGAGCTAGGCGCGAAGATGGTCGACTTCGGCGGCTGGGACATGCCGATCGAGTACTCCGGCACGGTGGCCGAACACACGGCGGTCCGACAGGCCGTGGGTGTTTTTGACGTTTCTCATATGGGGAAAGTGGCGATCTTCGGCCCAGGTGCTGAGGACTTCGTCAACTCGTTGCTGGCAAACGACCTTTCGCGTATTGAAGACGGACAGGCCCAGTACTCGTTGCTCTGCAATGATGAGGGCGGAGTGATCGACGATGTCATCGCCTACAAGTGGGGGTCCGAGGGCATCTACGTTGTCCCCAACGCCGCGAATGCTGCGACGGTCGTAGCTGCCTTTCGAGCCAAGGCTCCAGCAGGTATCACTATCGATGACCAGCAAGCAACCCACGGGATCATTGCTGTGCAGGGTCCGTCCTCGAGTGATGTGCTTGCCGCATTGGGGTTGCCCACGGACATGGAATACATGTCCTTTCGCATGGCCCGATGGCAGGACTCTCCGGTAACGGTCTGCCGCTCTGGATACACAGGTGAACGCGGCTATGAACTGATCGCTCCCAACGCCGTCCTGATTGATCTGTGGGACGCGGCCGTAGCAGCCGCGCGTGATTGTGATGGCATTCCGGCTGGCCTCGGGGCGCGCGACACACTGCGAACGGAAATGGGCTACCCCCTGCACGGCCAGGACATCTCTCTCACCATCTCGCCAGTTGAAGCGGGATTGAGTTGGGCCATCGGTTGGGACAAGACGGATTTCGCTGGTAAGTCAGCCCTCGCCATGCAACGCGAGAGCGGACCGCGACGCAGACTTCGAGGGCTGCTGGCGCAGGGAAGAGCGATCCCTCGACCGCAGATGGCGGTCACCGATGCAGATGGTACGAATGTCGGTGAAGTGACTAGTGGAACTTTTTCGCCGACCGAGCGGGTGGGCATCGCCTTGGCCTTGATAGACCCACAGATTCAGATAGGCGAGGAAGTCCTAGTGGACGTTCGCGGCCGCAGCACGCCTTTCACCGTGGTCAAGCCACCCTTCGTGCCGTCGCGCGTTCGTTAATCCTTGAGAAGCAATCCTCAGCAGTTAATCCTCAACCAGATCAAGCAGCGCGAACACCGCGCGAATGCCTAAATCGTCGTTACCACGCGAATGCAGATCCACCCCTGGCCGCGCGTTCCAGTGCTCCTGGGCGAGCGTGACTGCCGGGTCAGTCGACGATGAAGCCGGTAGCCACGACGCATTGAACTCACCTGCCGTCATTGCGGCGGCGTGGGCGATCAAACCATCGAATACCACGGGAGTGGCGCGCTTGGTGGCAGCAGCAAGTGCAGCTGCGCACGCCGCGATTGCCTGATCGCTGGTCTGCGCTGTTTCGTCAGCGCGTGCATCGCGAATCGCGGCGACCTGACTCATCCATTCCAGATCACTCATGTCAGCGGGCTGGTCTCGCACCTGAGCAGGCGTGACGCGCGCTCGGCTAGACACAACGGCGCGTGCCGCCTCGCTGTCACCGAGTGCCAGGAGGGCGATAACCGTCGACCCTGAGTCGACTGCACTATTGACGGCCATCTCCGCCGTTGATGCATCGGCAGGATCGAGTATCCACGCGATGTTGCGTTCGCCTCGAGGCCGATACTCCTGCCACCAGCTCGCCAAACGCAGTAGGTCTCCGGTGGGCTCGCTCGTCATGAGAGCACCTCACCGCGCATCCTGGTCAGCGACTGTGCAAGTAACCGTGATACGTGCATCTGGGAGATGCCGACCTGCTCGGCGATCTGAGACTGCGACAGCCCTTCGAAGAACCGCATAGCGACGATTCCGCGTTCGCGCTCAGGCAATGTGTTCAAGAGTCTCTCGACCGTGGCTTTGTCCTCCACATCTGCCAACGATGCATCGAGGTCACCGAGTTTGTCGGCAATCGACGTGCCCTCAGGTGTGGGTGGCTCCAGGGGAGCCAGTTCGCGGACGTGACCGATCTCGAGGGCATCAAGGACATCCTGGGGGTCTAGTTCGGCGCGCTGGGCAATCTCCGCGACCGTGGGTGACCGCATCAACTCCTGTGCGAGTTGATCGTGAGCCGAATCGATACGGCCGCGTAGTTCCTGAAGTCGTCGCGGCACCTTGACCGACCACGTTGCATCGCGAAAGTGTCGTCGAATCGCACCCACGATCGTGGGAACCGCGTACGTTGAGAAAGCCACTCCTCGATCCGGTTCGAATCGATCCACGGCGCCAATCAGCCCGAGTGTTCCGGCTTGCACCACGTCGTCAAGAGGTTCGCCGCGGTCTGCGTAGCGCCGCGCGATGTGGCGGACCAAAGGCAGATGCATCTCGACGAGTTCATCACGAAGGCGAGCACGCTGATCTTCACTACTTTCAGGATCGTGAAATCGTGCGAAGAGCGTATCTTCGATGTGGCGACGATCCGCCTTGTCCG